>NZ_JBFDUZ010000009.1 GCF_040719145.1 Paenibacillus sp. JQZ6Y-1 | reverse complement strand
CACTCACTCGTTGTTCAGTTTTCAAAGATCAAGCTCTTTCGTTGCCACTCAGTGTCTCTCGCAGCAACTCTTATATCTTATCACCTTCTCAGCTAGCTGTCAACAACTTTTTTTGAAGTTGTTTTTCAGTCCGTTTATCGGCGCTGTTATGATGTATAATCTCATATTCAGGTGATAACCAGCAGCGACAAGCGAACTCGTACGCGCTAGATTTATAGAATACCACATATTCTGAAAGTAAACAAGCTTTTTTATAAATTTTATTTATGGGGTGAAAGGTAATTTTAATCAGCTTATATTTCACTAGGTTAAATCAGATTGAAATCTAATCCCATTGATGAGGTAAGTATGATGTTAGCATGTTAAAGATTTGTGTTTTGTGAATCAAGTTGAGATATCTGCAGTACCCGGTTTTATCTGTCTTATCTAGAGCTAGAGCAAGATGAGTATGTAGCTAGTCTTTACAAGGAGTCTGTATCCCTATTATTGATCTATGGCATTACATAAACAATTGGAGTATCGCCTATCTACATATGCTTCATGCCTAGGTGCTGGTTGTGTTGGTTGAATGGGTTACTAACAGGAAATGGTATTGGAGTCTATAAGGTATGCTTTTAGTAGCTTGCGATCATATACCGTCTCTAAAGACATTGGCATTGAGGTGATGTTGGCTTAATGATTGTGTAATGTGGTGAGGTTGCCGTGGTGTTCTAATTTCATTTTGGATCTCTCTAATGTATTAGTGTTCTGCTTCTGCTTCTGCTTCTGCTTCTGCTTCTGCTTCTGCTTCTGCTTCTGCTTCTGCTTCTGCTTCTGCTTCTGCTTCTGCTTCTGCTTCTGCGTTTAGTATATTGAATTTTGTAAGATTGGGTTTATTTATATTTCTGCAGGGATGATATGGTGAAGGTTGGATTGGATGAGTATTGATCTATATATGTAAGTAGGATTACTCAGGCATAATCTTGATTGATAAAGATAGAGTATAAAACACAAAGAGGACATGAACGCCGAGTGGGGTCATGTCCTCTTTATGTTTGGAGATTTGTGGTATTCGTATGCGGCATATTGTATTGGTATACCGCGTTTAGAGACTTTGTTGATGGTATGCTTTCCTGTTTATAGGATAGCTGTTTTAGCGTTTAGCTAAAACTGTTTGATGAACAGTCGCCAACGCAATATACGATGTAGCGTGCTATGCCTTGCACATGATAGATAGGCTGGCTTATTCGCCGGACTGGTTACGCATGTGTGGGAACAACAGCACGTCGCGGATGGATGGGGCATTGGTCAGCAGCATGATCAGGCGATCGACGCCGATACCAAGTCCGCCTGTTGGTGGCATGCCGTATTCCAGTGCACGCAGGAAGTCTTCATCCATTTCGTGAGCTTCGTCGTTACCTTGTGCTTTTTCTTCCAGCTGGGATTCGAAGCGTTGGCGCTGGTCGATTGGATCGTTCAGCTCGGTAAATGCGTTTGCGTGTTCACGCGCAACGATAAACAGCTCGAAGCGATCGGTAAAGCGTGGGTCTTCTTCGTTTTTCTTCGCCAGCGGGGAAATCTCTACCGGATGTCCAGTAATGAATGTCGGCTGGATCAGTGTTTCTTCTACAAACTCTTCAAAGAAGGCATTCAGAATATGACCGAATGTCATATGAGGCTCAACTTTGACACCGTGTTCTTTGGCAAGTGCATGTGCTTCTTCGTTGCTCATGTGTACGCCGAAGTCTACACCTTTGACTTCTTTGACAGCATCAACCATAGATACACGACGCCATTGTGGAGTCAGATCGACTTCTTGACCTTGATAGTTAATCACGGTGCTGCCCAGTACTTCTTGTGCGATATGCGCAACCAAGTTTTCAGTCAGGCTCATGATGTCTTTGTAGTCAGCATATGCTTCGTACAACTCGATCATGGTGAATTCTGGGTTGTGACGAGTGGAAATACCTTCGTTACGATATACGCGTCCGATCTCGTATACTTTTTCCAGACCGCCAACGATCAGGCGTTTCAGATGCAGCTCGATGGCGATACGCATGTACAGCTGCATATCGAGTGCATTGTGGTGAGTGATAAACGGTTTGGCTGCCGCGCCGCCAGCGATGCTGTGCAGGGTTGGCGTTTCCACTTCCAGATAACCGAGCGAGTCCAGATAACGGCGCATCGATTGGATGATGCGGGAGCGGGTGATAAAGGTATGCTGTACTTCTGGGTTCACGATCAGATCGACGTAACGCTGACGATAACGCAGCTCGACGTCTTTGATGCCGTGGTATTTGTCCGGCAACGGTAGCAGGGACTTAGTCAGTACTTCCAGCTCTTTCACTTTGATCGACATTTCGCCGGTTTTGGTTTTGAATACGGTACCTTTGACACCAACGATGTCGCCCAGATCGAGAATGCTGAATGCTTCGTATTGCGCTTCAGATACAGTATCTTTGCGCACATAGATTTGGATACGTCCGCTCAAGTCTTGAATATGTGCAAAGCTAGCTTTACCCATGCCACGTTTGGTCATGATGCGACCTGCCAGGCTTACGGTTACCGCTTTTTCTTCTAGCTCTTCTTTGGTCAGTGTATCGTAGGTGTGTACCACTTCTGCCGCATTGGTCGTACGCACATATTTTTTACCGAACGGGTCAATACCCAGTCCGCGCAGCTCGTCCAGCTTCGCACGGCGCACCTGTAGCATTTCGTTCAGTTCGCTTTCGCTCATAACGGTCTCTTCGTTTTGACCGGGATTCAATGTTTCATCAGACATCGCTGAAATTCAACTCCTTCAATAAATAGCTTTACAATAAGATACGACGCAGCTTTTACAATACCGATAATGATGATCATCGTTATCGGTCCTATACGCACATAGTTATAGTTTACTTGATTTGACCTGAAACTGAAATCCGTAAAACGGGATATTTTCATGAATTTCAGTCAAATTTCAAGAAAAAAGCTCCCCTGGGGGAAGCTTTTTACGAATGGATCATGGTGTGTAGCACCATTATTATTTTTTGATTTCCAAAATTTTGTACTGAATAACGCCAGCAGGTACGTTAACGTCTACAACGGTTCCCTGCTTTTTGCCAAGAATGGCTTTGCCCACTGGGCTTTCGTTGGAGATTTTGTTTTGAGAAGGATCGGATTCGGCACTACCTACAATGGCATATTCCATCGTATCACCAAATTCCATATCTTGTACGATAACGGTTGCACCAATGCTTACCGCATCTGTATCAATCTCATCACTGTTGATAATGCGTGCGTTACGCAGCATTTTCTCCAGTGTAATGATGCGTCCTTCGATAAATGCCTGCTCGTTCTTCGCATCTTCATATTCGGAGTTCTCACTGATATCTCCGTATCCGATGGCGATTTTGATCCGCTCCGCTACCTCGCGGCGTTTGACCGATTTGAGGTTTTCGAGTTCATCTTCCAGCTTCTTGAGACCGTCCTGTGTCAAAATGACTTCTTTATCGCTCATCTTAACCAATTCTCCTGTCATGTGAATAATTTTCAAAAACTCGCTATATCAAATCCAACCATTAACTCAGGCAAATTTATACTGCAAAAGTATATTGGAATGAAAATGAAATGTCAACAAAAAGGCAGGTCACACCGGAAGAACCTAAAAACCGACAAAAAACTGCCTTTATTACAGCAAATTATGCGCGTCATTTCATGTATTTGCATATCCATGTGCAAGAGATGAGAAAAGCGGACTTCGTCGTATGACAAAGTCCGCTATTGATGATGCCAATATATAATGATCGGTAGTTAGACCGAAGCAGGCGTCGCGCATTGTACCTGTACAAATGGAACCGCATCAAAGTCGGCGGCAGAGCCTGCCAGACTAGGCTGATTTTCCAAGAAGTTATGCAGGATGCGCACCATTTCATCACGCTTCGTTTCTTCCATAATGGAATCCTTGATTTTGGCGGAGCCTTTTAGCCCTTTTAAATACCAAGATAGGTGCTTACGCATCTCTCTCATCGCTACCATCTCACCTTTGAGGTGAATCAGACGATCCATATGCAGGATGGCGATACGTACCTTTTCCTCCGCTGTTGGGTCAGGCAGCAGTTCACCGGTTTTGAGATATTCGACGGTGCGGTATAGCATCCACGGGTTGCCCAGTGCACCGCGACCGATCATCACACCATCGCAGCCAGTCGTATCAAGCATGCGCTTGGCATCTTCGGGTGTCATCACATCGCCGTTGCCGATGACAGGGATGGAGACGGCTTCTTTTGCCTGCTTGATATAAGACCAGTCTGCCTGACCGGTATACAGTTGCTGGCGAGTACGAGCATGCAGGCTGATCGCTTTGCCGCCTGCGGCTTCGACTGCCTTGGCATTGTCGATGACGTAAATATGATCGTGATCCCAGCCGATGCGCATTTTGACCGTGACTGGCTTGCTTACGTTGGCAACGACAGCGGCAACCATTTCGTTGATTTTGTTCGGGTCTAGCAGCCAGCGTGCGCCAGCATCAATTTTATTGATTTTGGGGGCAGGGCAGCCCATGTTGATGTCGATAATGTCGGCGTTGCTGTCCTGATCGACTACTTTGGCAGCTTCGACGAGCGAATGACGGTCGCCGCCGAAAATTTGCAAGCTCATCGGCTTCTCACGCTCGTCGACGAACAGCATTTCATGGGTGCGTTTGTTGCCATGCAGAATCGCTTTGTCGCTCACCATTTCGGCACAAACAAGACCAGTGCCAAACTCCTTGGCGATCAGACGAAACGCCGGATTGCAGACACCTGCCATTGGGGCAAGCACAACGCGATTTTTTAATTGAATATCACCGATTGTTAACATCGGATGATCCACTCCTTTTTCCTTGCGCTAAACGGGACGACACGATATGGAAACGACAAAAGCATCGCTTGCTACGTCAATATGCACTTTTCTTCTTCTACATTATATATTACAAATTTGAACTAAAGGACAGGTTTATACGCATGCACGTATTGAATGTCCTGCTGCTGATCCTGAATCTGATGCAGCGCAGAGGTAACGTCTTGTGCTAATTGCGGCGTATGCTGTGGCTGTACAATCTCCTTCAGCGGCACCAGCACAAAGGCACGCTCGTACATCCGTGGATGCGGCAATTGCAGTCGTTCGGTATCCATAGCTATGCCGTTCATCCACAGCAAGTCCAAATCTACCGTACGCGGACCCCAGCGGATATCACGTACACGACCAAGTGTGTTCTCAATATCCAGCATTACATCTAACAGCTGTTCGGGCTGTAGTGTGGTGCGAACAGCAATCACCATATTGTAAAACGCAGGCTGATCGATATAGCCGACTGGCGCAGTTTCATAAATACCCGAGCAGCGCAGCACGTCAATCGCACTCTGCTGGTGCAGCATTTGAATGGCTTCGTGCAAGGTCTGCTCACGTTCGCCTAGATTGGCGCCCAAAGCAATATAAGCCTCTGAGTGATCAGAGGAAGATAACGAGTTACTCACTTGCATACGCTCACTTTCGTGTACGCCGCAGCTGTACAGTCACGCCCTGAAAATGAATATCAAAAGGCGGGTGCGGCTTGGTGACTCCAACGGTCAGTGCATGTACACCAGTATAAGCATCCAGCAAAGTGGATGCAATACATTCCGCAAGGGCTTCGATCAGTTTGAAGGATTTGGTTTCGACAACGTGTTTTACTTTTTCATGAATCTCAGCGTAATTGATCGTTGTCTCCAAATCGTCGGTTTGACCAGCACGGGATAGATCAAGCTCCAGCTCCAGATCGACATAGAAGCGCTGACCGAGCTTGCGTTCTTCTTCAAATACGCCGTGGTAGCCGTAATATTCCATACGGGTCAATATCATTTTATCCATAACGCTCAGCTCCTCGGGGATAGTAGGATTCATTAGGCTTGTAGCATAGCATCACACATCATTGCCATTTTCACATTCGGACGTACATCATGTACGCGAACGATCTGGCAGCCTTGAGCAATGCCGAAGGCAGTGGTCGCTGTTGTGCCTTCGACTACATCGTCTGCAGGCGCATCTAGTACGGAGCGGATAAATCGTTTGCGGGATGTACCGAGCAGTATTGGATAATTCAGCACATGCAGCTCATCCAGACGACGCATCAGTTCCAAATTATGCTCTGCATGTTTGGCAAAACCGATACCGGGATCAAGAATAATCTGATTGGCAGTAATGCCTGCTTGTAGTGCCAGCTCAATACGCTGCTGTAGATCGTGGCAAATGTCATCCGCGATATCGATATAGTCCAGATCGTATCGGTTGTGCATCAGAATGTATGGGCAACCGGATTCCGCCACGACAGCAAACATCTGCTCATCCGCCATGCCGCCCCAGACGTCATTGACGATATGAGCACCAGCTTGCAGTGCTTGGCGAGCGACTTCGGCTTTGTATGTGTCGATGGAGAGGACAAGCTGCGGTAATTCACGATGGAGAGCGGCAATTACAGGCAGTACGCGATCTAGCTCCTCCTGAGCAGAGACCGGATCATGACCGGGGCGGGTCGATTCGCCGCCAATATCAATGATATGCGCCCCTTCTTCCGCCATCTGCGTCGCATGCCGTAGTGCGGTATCGACAGAGGTATAACTACCGCCATCGGAAAAGGAATCAGGCGTAATATTCAAGATGCCCATGATCTTCGTCGTGTGATCCAATGTAAGATTGGCTACGCCGAAATCATAATGGCGGGTATATCGTACAGGCTGCTTCACGATTGGCAAGCCTCCTTTTCATAAGCTTCATAGAAAGCCGTCGTCCATCGCCCCGGCTGTCCGTTGGATACGGTGATCTCGTGACCATCGTCCAACAGTCGGGTGATCGGCACCAGCTCTTGAATCGAATTGGTCATAAAAATCTCATCGGCTTGCTGTAACTGCTGCCAGTTGTACAGCCCCTTTTCCACAGGCAAATCTAACTGCTCTGCTAGCTCGATCACAAAGCTGCGCGTGATCCCGGGCAAAATGCCCGTATCGACGGATGGAGTATACAGACAGTCATCCTGTAGGAAAAACAAATTGCTGACGATGCCCTCTGCCATATGCCCTTCTGCGGTCAGCATCAACCCCTCGACCGAGGTGGATGGCTGATCATGATACAGCGCCAGCTCGCGTTTGCCGAGAATGCTGTTCATGTAATGCAACGATTTGAGACGAATGTCGCCTTCCGGTGTGTTGCGGACGGTGTGCAGACGGCGCAGTGATTTGCTTTTGCCGGATAATCGCTGCTCTATGCTTCCTTGCAAGATGGACGGCAGCGGCTTGGCGTAGATGACGATGGTGGGCTGCTCATAAGGACCAGATGGTAGACCGAGAATATCTTCGCCTGCGGAGACAGTATAGCGGATATACGCTTCGGACAACTCATTGGCTTGCATCAATGCAGTAATCTGCTGGTTGATGTGTTCTGTTGTCTCGTTCCATTGTATGCCAAGTGACTGGCAGCCTGCTTGCAGGCGCTGGCTATGCTTTTCCAATAAAAAAGGACGTCCGTTATACGTACGGAACGTCTCGAATAGTCCCATTCCATACAAGAAGCCGTGATCCATGACGGAAACCACGGCTTGCTCGATTGGTGTAATCACACCATTTAAACTGACGTTATTCATACGCTGGCAGGCTTGTCCACTTTGCGGCTCAGGAAGTTACGCAGAATGGTATGACCGTGATCTGTAACAATGGACTCTGGATGGAATTGTACGCCCTCCACCTGATATTCCTTGTGACGCAGACCCATGATCTCGCCTTCCGCTGTCTCAGCAGTAATTTCCAAGCAATCCGGCAGACTTTCACGCTCCACGATCAAGGAATGATAGCGGGTGGCAGTGAATGGGGATGGTAGATTTTCAAATACGGAATGGGATTCGTGCAGAATCGGTGATGTCTTGCCGTGCATGAGACGCTCCGCGCGAATAACATTGCCGCCAAACGCCTGACCAATCGCCTGATGACCTAGACAAACGCCGAAGATCGGAATCTCGCCTTTGAAGGTCTGGATCACATCAATCGTCACGCCTGCTTCGTTCGGCGTACATGGTCCCGGCGACAGCAGAATATGATCCGGTGCCAGTGCGCGAATGCCTTCCATATCGATCTCATCGTTACGGCGAACGACTACTTCCTCGCCAAGCTCGCCTAGGTATTGCACCAGATTGTACGTAAAGGAATCATAGTTATCAATTACAAGTATCATGATAAATCCTCCCTTTGCTGCTTGGCTTGATCATACTGTTCACTCAGCATGACCGCTCGTGCCAGCGCTCTTGATTTATTAAAACATTCACGATATTCGCGGTAAGGGACCGAATCAATGACGATTCCGGCTCCTGCCTGCATATAAGCGATTTGATCTTGGACGGTTAATGTTCGGATAATAATATTTAATTCCATATTACCATTATAGTCAATCCAGCCCATTGAGCCGGTGTACGCTCCGCGCCGAGTCTGCTCCAATTCCTCGATGATCTCCATCGTACGAATCTTCGGCGCACCTGTAATTGTACCACCCGGAAACGTGGCTGCAATCACATCATAGACATCCTTGTCGTCTGCCAGTTCTGCGGTTACCCCAGAGACGAGGTGCATCACATGAGAATACCGCTCAATCGTCATCAGCTCCGGTACACGTACCGTGCCATAACGGGCAATGCGCCCTAGATCATTACGCTGCAAATCGACCAGCATAATATGCTCGGCGCGCTCCTTTTCGGTATGCAGCAATTCGCGTTCCATAGCAAGGTCTTCTTGTTCTGTAGTTCCACGGCGGCGTGTGCCAGCGATCGGACGGGCAGACACAGAACCAGCAATAACAGATACCAGCAGTTCAGGCGAAGCTGATACTAGCTGGAAACCAGGCAGACGCAGCAATCCCATATAGGGCGAAGGATTGGTAAGACGCAACCATTCATAGATACTTTCCGGTGTGCTGGCGATAGTACGCTGACTGCGTAGGGACAGATTCACCTGAAATACATCGCCTTGGCGAATATAGTGCTGTACCGAACGAACCGCCTGCTCAAACTCTGGTTGTTGAAAGCCTGTCGTAAATCCATACGCATCCGTGCGCGAGTCGGCGGTGGCTGGTGAATGCTGCTGCAAAAAGGTCTGCCGAGCCAAAACGTCTTGTCGAGCTGCCGCCTGATCCAGCCATTGTTGCCACTGCTCCGCCATCTGGGCAGCAGCATGGGTCGCATGTGTATATGCCTGTTCCAGATCGGATAACGTATCTGAGGTGTCGGTGGCAATATGAGTCGCGTTTTGGGCAGCATGAGTGTCTTCGTTTGTTACCATAGGTGTATGCACACAGCAATATAACAGACGCTCCTGATGATCCACCACCCATAATTGATCAAAGCGAAGCCATACATATTCCGGTACACCCAGCTCATTGGATAATCGATGGGGCAAGCGTTCCAGTGAGCGTGCTACATCGTAGCTGAGAAATCCAGCAATCCCGCCGATAAAAGGGGGCATGTTCTTGATCCGTGGTGCGCGATAACGAGACATCCATTGCCGCAATACATCTAGTGGTTTGCCTATATATTCGCTACCTTCGTCAGTACCATGATCCGGTGATGGCTGGTAAGACGAATGACCTGCCGTTAGATCGCCGCTCAGGTATTCTACCGGCTGCACGCCAATATAGCTGTAACGTCCGCTTTTGCCATTTTCCAGCAAGACGGAATGCGGAAACTGCTCACTCCATAGCACTTCCCAGCTCTCCGGCAATAGCTGTCCCGACAGTGGTACACGCAAAATATAAGGTAGCTGGTTGTAGCCTTCTTCGCTCCATGCCTGCCACTGCTGTAACGATATACATCCTCTGGTCAAACGTAGTTCCTCCAAGCTGATCATCTGTAGTTAGTCGTTAGTATACTAAAGCGCAGCGGACTTGAGAAGGGCAAGGCGAGTAAAGAACAGATGAAGTCTGCATACTATGCGCTACGCCAGCGATATAGCTCCAGTTAGTGCTTTGTATGAACTATGAAATATGCCAAAGGAAAATGCTCTACATTATAGGAAAAGCCTCCGCTCCGGGTCAACAGACACCGAATAGCAGAGGCTCTCTATACACCCTTCTCAGAGGAACCTACGGCTCCATTCTGATATGCGGTCACATGTAGGAAAAGGAATTACGATTCAAAGTTGTACAGCGGTGTACTCAGGTAGCGTTCGCCGTTACTTGGGATAATCACGACGATGCGCTTGCCTTTGCCCAGTTCTTTGGCTACTTTCAGCGCGGCATGTACGACAGCACCGGAAGAAATACCGGACAGTACGCCCTCTTCTTTGGCTACACGACGCGCCGTTTCAAATGCTTCTTCATTCTCAATGTGGATGATCTCGTCGTAAATATCACGGTTGAGAATTTCTGGAATGAAGTTGGCACCGATCCCTTGAATTTTGTGAGGGCCGGGCTGTCCACCTGCCAAAATGGGCGAAGCGGCTGGTTCTACGGCGTAGATTTTCATGTCAGGGTAGCGCTCTTTGAGTACTTCACCTGCACCTGTAATCGTACCACCTGTACCGATACCTGCGATAAACGCATCCAGCGAACCACCGATCGATTCAATCGCTTCCACGATCTCTGGACCTGTTGTTTCGCGGTGGATTTTGACATTGGCTTTATTTTTGAATTGCTCAGCCATAAAATATTCTGGGTTTTCTTTCAGAATACTTTCTGCTTTTTTGACCGCACCGTTCATACCTTCCGATCCCGGAGTCAGCACCAGTTCAGCACCGTAGGCACGCAGCAGGTTGCGACGCTCCAAGCTCATCGTTTCTGGCATAACGATCACGCATTTGTAGCCTTTGGCTGCTGCGACCATTGCCAGACCGATACCGGTATTACCGCTGGTTGCTTCAACGATCGTACCACCCGGTTTCAGCAGTCCTTGTTTTTCCGCTTCATCCACAATGCTGATTGCAATGCGGTCTTTTACACTGGAACCCGGATTCTGGTATTCCAGCTTCAGATAGATTTCTGCGCTATCTTCTGGAACTAAACGGTTCAAACGAACGAGTGGAGTTCCTCCGATCAATTCTGTCACGTTATTTACGACTTTTGCCATGCCTGTTGCCCTCCTTCAAATAATGGAACGTAGCAGTGGGTATTGCACCCTGTATGTGTAAACTACGCTAATCCGAGTAAATTGGTAGGTATTAATATGACTTAATAGTACCAATATGAAACATCATTGTCAATGTTATGTTCCTTATTCCTGCGGATTCGCGGATAAAATATAGGCATTGTACTTTTTACGTAACTGCTGCTCGATTTCGGTCAACGGACGAGCACGTTCCAGTGCAATTTTGCGGCGAGCCGTTTCGCGGCTGACCTCCAGCTTGGACGTTTGTGGCAACCGAATATCCAGCATATGCACAACGGCATATCCGCCATCCTCCAGCTTGATCGGACCTACGATATCCCCTTTGTTCATCGTTGCAACGACCTTCATCATCGCTGCGGGTTGAAACGGGTCATCGTCGTCGATCCAGCCCAATTCGCCGCCATTGGAAGCGGAAAAGGAATCGGTGGATAGCTGTCCGGCAACATCACCAAAGTCCTCGCCATGTTCAATCCGCTGCACGGCTTCGTTTGCCTGCTCTTCGGTCTCTGTTTTGATCCATGCCAGCTCATACTGACGCTGCTGGCTATTCTGCTGGTCATGCTGCTGCAAATAGCTGTCGATCTGCTCATCAGTCACGTCGATGCTAGCTGTCGCAATCTTTTCCAATTGAATCTGATACAGCGCCTCGTCCTGCAAGTCCTGCTGACTCAATCCGAACTGACTGCTCATCTCCTTGTAAAAGGCAGCGGGCGACTCGTAGCCGCTAATCTGCTCCTGCAAGCTATCATCGATCTCCTGCTGACTTACCTCGATGTGTAGCGCTTGTGCTTCCAACTGCACCGCTTTCCGATTCATCATCTGGGTCAGAATCTCCTGACCGTAACGCTTCTTCAGCTCTGCAACCCACTGGTCCTCGCTGATCTCTTGATTATCCACGACTGCTACTGCTGCGCCGTCACCGCCAGAATGCTGAACTGCCCGGATGACCCAAAAGGCTCCGAGCAGCATAATGATGACTATGATCAAGACCATGACGGCTGTCCATATTGGTGATCTGCCCTTCGTCATATGTCTTGTCTTCCTTTAGCTTTTGGCTTCAGCCAGAATCTGTTCCAGATCCTCACGATTGAACTGATACTTCTCGTTACAGAAATGGCAAACCACTTCCGCTTGACCGTCTTCCTCGATCAGTTGTGTCAATTCGTATTCGCCCAAACTAACCAGTGTCTGCTCAACCCGTTCACGCGAGCAAGCGCAGTTGAACACGATGTCCATCTGATCCATAATTTCCACGTCCGGCAAAATCTTGCGCAGCATGTCTTCCAGCTCTAGTCCTTGCTCCAGCAATGTCGTTACTGGTGGCAAAGTGGACAATGCCTTTTCGATAGAATCAATCTCGGCATCGTTCAGACCCGGCAGCAATTGAATAATGAATCCGCCTGCTACAATAACGGAGTTGTCGGTATTCACCAGTACACCTACGCCGACCGCAGATGGAGTCTGCTCTGATGTAGCAAAATAATACGTAAAATCTTCGCCCAGCTCGCCCGATACGATCGGCACGCTACCACGATACGGTTCTTTGAGACCGAGATCTTTAATTACATAAACAAAGCCTTCGGTACCTACTGCGCCTGCCACATCAAGTTTGCCCATCGCATTGCTTGGCAGATGAACATGCGGATTGTCCACGTAGCCGCGAACCTCACCTTTGGCATTGGCATCAGTTACAATCTGTCCGAGCGGTCCGTTCCCTTTGACTTGAAGCGTTAATTTCTCCTCGCCTTTGAGCATTGCACCCATCATAGCAGCAGTACTCAGTGTACGTCCCAGTGCAGCGGTAGCGGTTGGCCACGTGTCATGTCTACGGCGCAGCTCCTCAACCAGCTCCGTCGAGCGAATAGCAAAAGCACGAATCTTACCACCTAGAGCGATACCACGGATCAGACGATCCGATTTGTGTTGTTGTTCCATCTATATAAAACTCCTCTCAATTATGCGTCGCTTGATCCTGTTGTTCATTAAGGATGTATGGATGATTGTATGGCACATTACCCTATTATTGTAACGTCATTACAAGACGGCTGCAAAAAAAGCCGCACAGGTTCAGCACTTTATATTTTAAAGTGACGTTGCGTACACGTCAAAAGTTTTGTGCTGCCTGTCGGCTTTGAACGTATTCAATTAGGAAAAGGATGATCCATCTGTGCGAGCATTGGCTTTTCCAGATAGGCGATTCCGCTCATAGATCAAACGCAAACCTTCCAACGTCAGCAGAAGATTCACCTCGTCAATAGTATCCGTTTCACTCGCAATCAGCTCTGCCTGTCCGCCAGTCGCTACGACGCGCGCATGCTCGCCTAACTCCTCGCGAATGCGTTTCACAATGCCATCGACCTGACCAGCATATCCGAAAATAATACCGGACTGCATGGCATGAATCGTATTGCGTCCAATCACCTTACGCGGCTTCTCTAGCTCGATATTCGGCAGCTTGGAGGCACGCTGATACAGCGCTTCGGTAGAAATACCAATCCCCGGTACAATCGCCCCGCCCAAATAATTCGCCTGACTGTCAATGCAATCAAACGTCGTTGCTGTGCCAAAATCGACGACAATCACGGGGCTACCATAAATGGCAATCGCCGCAACCGCATTAGCAATCCGGTCGGCTCCTACCTCACGTGGATTCTCATAACGCAAATTCAATCCGGTGCGAATACCCGGACCTACAATCATAGGCGTATGATGCAAATACTTTTCACACATCTCTTCCAGCGTATGCATAATCGGCGGCACCACTGATGATATGATAATGCCTTCCAGTGCCTGCGTGGCAATGCCGGACATCTGAAACAGCTGATGAACCGTCACGCCATATTCGTCCGGTGTCGCCTGGCGATTGGTATGGATACGAAAATGATGCAGCAAGGTCTCTCCTTTATAAATGCCGAATACGATATTCGTATTCCCAATATCAATCACCAGTATCAATGAGGGTCACTCCTTCTTTTTGGCTCCAAGGTCAAGGCTAATATCCAGATTGTGAAACGAATAGGTTAGTCGCCCGACCGATATAATATCCATACCCGTTTCTGCCAATGCTCGAATGGTATCCAGCGAGACATTACCGGATGCCTCAATCTTCACATGCGGACTGCGGCTGCGAATCAGCTGTACCGCTTCGTGCATGAGCGGAATGTCCATATTGTCCAGCATAATAATATCAGCGCCGCTATCCAGCGCTTCCTTCACTTGGGATATGGACTCCGTTTCCACTTCGATGGTCATCGTATGCGGAATGGCGGCACGTGCAGATTGTACAGCTGGCGTAATGCCACCAGCAGCCTTGATATGATTATCCTTGATCATCACTGCATCGTACAGTCCAAAGCGATGATTCGCTCCGCCACCGACTCGGACAGCATACTTTTCCAGCATCCGATGACCGGGTGTTGTCTTGCGCGTATCTACCAGCCGTACCGGCAAGCCGTGTATGCGCTGAACATACTCCGCTGTTCCCGTCGCTATACCAGACATTCGTTGCAGCAAATTCAGCGCCAAGCGCTCGCCCGTTAGCAGAGAATGGGTACTGCCTTCCACTTCTGCTATAATATCACCTTTTTGCAGCGATTGCCCCTCGGTTGCCACGGCGTGAACATGCAGCTCGGGATCAACAATGGCAAATACGCGCTCCGCTACCGGTAGTCCTGCCAGAATACCATCCTGCTTCGCATGAATAACTGCTCGGCTCGTATGCCCTTGTGGTACGGTTACAGATGTGGTCACATCCCCTGCGCCCACATCCTCCTGTAGCCAATGTCTGATCCATGTATCCAGCTGCTCCTGATATCCGTTAAACATGACTAATCTTCTCCTCACTCAGTCCGTATTGTCGATGCTGAATCGTATGCTTATGCCAATTTATATCATCCCGCTCTGGAAAATCATCCCGATAATGCCCACCACGGCTCTCCTCTCGCTGAAGCGCCGCCAGCATAATCAATCGTCCAACCAGCAGCATATTGCCCAGCTCGTCATGCTCGCGATCCATCGCAACAGTATAGCCCGGAAGTGCATCATACTGACGCTGGATATGCTGTAACTGATCTAACCCTTGTTGCAGTCCGTCTGCTGTACGACGAATCCCTGCATACATCGTCATGCAACGTCGCAGCGCAAGACGCAAATCCAGCAATTGCGATTGCATGACAGATGACGGCGCAGAGGAAAGGGTTGCTGATGATGATCCCGCAAACACCGACTGTATGGCTGATACGGATAGTTCTGATGATGTTAATAGTGTTGATGATTGGGAACATGTAGATGATAAGGATACTGCAGATAATCTAGAAAATGCGTTTGAGATTGTGAATTTATTTACATTTAAAGGGTCAGAATATAACGACTCGTTATCTGTCATATTTCGTAGCGGCAATTGCATAATCCGCTGCGCAATTCGGCGACCATACACGACAGCCTCAGATAGCGAATTGCTCGCCAGTCGATTCGCTCCATGAATGCCAGTAGACGAAACCTCACCGCAGGCAAACAAGCGCGCAATGCTGCTCTCACCGTTATCATCCGTACGAATTCCGCCCATCATATAATGCGCTGCCGGAGAAACGGGAATCCAATCCTCTGCCAGATTCAGCCCATACCGCAGACAAGTTTCGTAAATGGTCGGAAAGCGATGTTGTAGCTGCTGCTCCGATTCATGCGTAATATCCAGATACACAAACGTACTGCCATCACGCTCCATCTCGCTCACAATCGCCCGCGATACAATATCGCGCGGTGCCAGATCACCCAGCGGATGATAATTCGGCATAA
This sequence comes from Paenibacillus sp. JQZ6Y-1, assembly GCF_040719145.1. NCBI lineage: Bacteria > Bacillati > Bacillota > Bacilli > Caryophanales > Paenibacillaceae > Paenibacillus > Paenibacillus kandeliae. Next base: position 41,472 of record NZ_JBFDUZ010000009.1, on the reverse strand, counting down.
AGGCTTCACCATTCCGGTTGCGCAATATAGCGCCTTCCCCACGTACCGCCTCTGAGATTAGAAAACGCGGTGCACCCGGATAACAAAGCGCAGTCGGATGAAACTGAATAAACTCCATATCCCGCAGCTGTGCACCTGCCCGGTAAGCAATCGCAATGCCATCCGCAGTTGCCACCTCTGGATTGGTTGTATGCTCATACAGTTGCCCGCTGCCACCCGTACACAGGACAGTCGCCTGCGACAGTACTTGCAGCACATGACCATCTGGCTGACGAATCACGGCTCCGATACATTGCTCATCCTGTATCAGTAGCTCTACCGTGCTGTGTCGCTCCCATACCTCGATTCTTTCGTTCTCCTGTACCTGTCTTGAGAGCGCCCGTACAATCTCATGTCCTGTCGAATCGCCATTGGCATGCAGAATACGGCGGTGACTGTGCGCTCCTTCGCGTGTCAGCTCCAGCTTGCCATCCAACGTATCAAATGCCGTCCCTAGCATAATCAGCTCCTGTACTCGCTCTGGTCCTTCCTGCACCAGTACATTTACCGCATGCTGTTCACACAATCCTGCACCTGCCAACAGAGTATCCTCACGGTGAAAATGAGGCGAATCGTCCTGCGCCATCACCGCAGCAATGCCACCTTGCGCATAACGCGTATTGCTTTCCAGCAGTACATCCTTTGTGATTAATAGCACGTTCTTGTGTTCACTTGCTGCCAGAGCTGTAAACAAACCAGCAATGCCTGTGCCGATAACGAGCACATCGGTATAGACGGTATCCTCGCGATCATGACTTGTAGATACAGTAAATCTTGATTGCTGCATCTCTGTGTTCGCCTGCCTTTCCATTCTGCCATCATGGCATCTGTCTGCATATTCGCGCAGTCATTTGCACCTGTATGACCAATAGAGTATATTCACCAATCAACAAGATAAAGATAAGGTATACATTACGAAGACGAGACTTCCAGCATCCGCTCCAACGATACGCGTGCACGATCCGCAACAGCAGGCGGCACATAAATTTGTGGCTTCATCGTTTCGAGGCAGTTTACTAGCTTTTTCAGATTGTTGACCTTCATATTCGGACAGACGAGATATTTACTGGCAAAATGAAACTGCTTGTCGGGGCTGTCCTTGCGCAGTTGATAGCCAGTACCGTCTTCGGTGCCAACGATAAATTCCTGTACGTTCGATTCGCGGCAATATTTGATAATCGCGGTTGTACTGCCGACAAAATCACCCAATGCTACCACTTCAGGACGGCATTCAGGATGCACGACAAACTGTGCGTTCGGATATTTGGCTTTCATTTCAAAGACATCCTTCACGGTCAGCATATCGTGGGTATTGCAATATCCTTCCCAGATAATCATCTTCTTGTCGGTATGCTGCTGGACGTAATGACCAAGATTCTTATCCGGCACCCAGATGATCTCGTCGGAATCGACCGATTGGATCACTTTGACGGCATTAGCAGAGGTGCAGCAAATATCTGTTTCTGCTTTTACATCTGCAGAGGAGTTGATGTACGTGACAACCTTAGCGTTGGGATGCTGGGCTTTTAATTTGCGCAATCCATCTACATTGACCATATCTGCCATCGGGCAGCCAGCACGCTCGTCAGGGATGATGACCGTTTTGTTAGGCGCGAGAATCTTAGCGCTCTCTCCCATGAAATGAACACCGCAAAATACAATCGTATCGGCATCCGTCTGGGCTGCCTTTTGAGCGAGCAAAAACGAATCACCGCGAAAATCAGCAACTTCCTGAATCTCGTCGCGCTGATAATAATGAGCAAGAATAATCGCATTGCGTTCCTTTTTTAGCTGAATCAAACGTTCCCGCAGCTCCGCATCGCGTTCCGCTTTCTTTTCCAGTGCCAATGCTTCCATCATGTCATCTCCCTAGTAGTTTGAAATTTTTTTCACATTTTTTGAAATAATTTTCACAATCTAAGTCGTCTACTACTCCCTGAAGTTGAATACATAGATTGGAGTTCGTATATTCTGCTTTCCAACGAATGATGCTATTTCTAGCTATAACGCGAATATTCGTTGTTAGCTTCATCTAACATCTAATCCATTCCATCTGAATGAAAAAGTCTGCGAATCTGTAGATGACATTGTGAAAAAAATTGCGTACTCCACTGCAGAATGTGTCCAAATTGTGATCAACTTCCCCAATACTGTACACAATGAAGCGTATGGTTGTCAATCTCAAAATCTTGAACTTTTGCTATATCTGGCTTTTCGCTACAAACAAAAAGCCCGAAGATCTAGGATCTTCGGGCTTTTGCTATTCCTATGGGATGTTGCTATTTTTGATGTTACATGTGGATTGGTTCAGATACGGTTACGTACGATGGATTAGATCGTCGGTGTGCCGCCACCCGGACCACGGTTATCGCCAGAATCGTCATTTGGATTATTCGGGATGTTACCGCCTGCTTCCGGAGCGGAAGAAGGTGTATCATCTTTCTCCAGACGAACTTTGGAATCGCCGATGCTGTCGAAGGTTGGTTCACCGGTTTCTGTCGGTGTACCATCATTGTTGCCACCGGATGTGCCTTCGCCGAAACCTTCCAGCGAGCCATTTTCAATCAGATGTTTGATCTGTTCGAAGTCCAGTGTTTCCACTTCAAGCAGCGTTTGAGCGATCAGGTGCATTTCGCGAGAATGCTTTTGCAGCAATTCGCGGCAACGCTCGTACGATTCCGTAATAAAACGGTTCATCTCCTGATCAATCTCATAAGCAATCGCATCACTGTAATTCTGCTCGTGACCGAAGTCGCGACCTAAGAATACTTGACCTTGCGAATTGCCGAATTGCATCGGTCCAAGCTTCTCACTCATACCGTACTCCACGATCATGCTGCGCACGATGCTTGTTGCCTGTTGGAAGTCACTGTAAGCACCAGTACCAATTTCACCAATGTACAGTTCTTCCGCCACGCGTCCGCCAAGGAGACCAGTAACTTTATCCAGCAGCTCCTGTTTAGTAACGAGTGTACGGTCTTCCTTCGGCATCATGATTACGTAGCCGCCAGCGCGTCCACGCGGTACGATCGTTACTTTGTGTACCATATCGGCATGTTCCAAGAAGTAGCCGACAACGGTGTGACCCGCTTCATGGTAAGCAACAATACGTTTCTCGCGGTCGCTGATAACACGGCTGCGTTTCTCCGTACCTACAATAACACGGTCAATCGCTTCATCCACCTCAGTCATCGAGATGTCACGGCGATTACGGCGTGCAGCCAGCAATGCCGCTTCGTTCAGCAGGTTTTCCAGATCGGCTCCAGTAAAGCCTGTTGTACGCTTCGCGATAATATCGAGTTTGACGTCCTTCGTCAACGGCTTATTGCGAGCGTGAACTTTGAGCACCGCTTCACGACCCTTAACATCAGGACGGTCAACTGTAATTTGACGGTCAAAACGACCTGGACGCAGCAATGCAGGGTCCAGAATATCTGGACGGTTGGTTGCAGCCACGATGATAATACCTTCGTTGGCGCCAAATCCATCCATCTCAACGAGCAATTGGTTGAGCGTTTGCTCACGCTCATCGTGTCCGCCGCCAAGACCGGCGCCACGTTGACGACCTACGGCGTCAATCTCGTCGATAAAGATAATACAAGGTGCATTTTTCTTGGCATTTTCAAACAAGTCACGTACACGGGATGCACCGACACCGACGAACATTTCGACGAAGTCAGAACCGGAGATGCTAAAGAACGGCACACCCGCTTCCCCGGCTACTGCACGGGCAAGGAGGGTTTTACCGGTACCCGGAGGACCGACGAGCAGAACGCCTTTTGGAATGCGCGCTCCGACCGTGTTAAATTTACGCGGATCTTTGAGGAAGTCCACGACCTCGACGAGTTCTTGTTTCTCCTCGTCTGCACCAGCCACGTCCTCGAATGTAATCTTTTTCTTTTCTTCGTTATACAGACGTGCACGGCTCTTACCAAAGTTCATCACTTTGCCGCCGCCACCCTGCGCCTGATTGAACAGGAAGAAGAAGAGGATAAACATAATCACGAGCGGGATCATGGAAGTGATAAAGGACAACCAAATACTGTCGCCTTCCATCGGCTTCACAGTCACCTGCGTCCCTGAACCGTCAATAGCGGAGTTAATCTCGTTCACCGCTGTATCGGTGGCAGGGATATAGCTTGTAAACTGCTTGGATTTTGCATCAGCAGGTTGCGTTTTGTATTCCCCGGTTACCAGGTAAGCATAGTTGTCGAATTGAATCGTCACCGATGCCACATTACCGGCGGCAAGTGCTGCTTTGAGCTGGTCATATCTTGGATTATCGGTAGTTTCGCTTCCGTCACTTACGTAACGGACGATGCCCACCACGACTAAGAAAAGTATTAAATAGAAACCAGAATTCCGGATGAACCGATTCATCCCCTACCTCCTCTCAAGACACTTAAATTATTTTACCATAGCCTGTCTGGCGTTCTCAATAGATGCCAGAGCACAATAACAGATATTGTCAGGGTTATGCAAAATCACCAGCAACCCCGATGTCTGTTGACGCCCATCCGAATACCAGGTATTCGCAGGCAAGGTAATTAGCTCGAATAAACTTCCGGTTTTAAAATCCCGATGTAGGGGAGATTCCGGTAATGCTCGGCATAGTCCAGACCATAACCTACAATGAAAGCATCCGGAATATTGAAACCGGTATAATCAGCTTCCAGATTGACGGTACGACCGGACGGTTTATCGAAAAGGGTTACGACACGCACACTCTTGGCGTTACGGCCGCGAAGAATCTCGATGAGATAGCTGAGCGTGAGACCACTATCAATAATATCCTCAACAATGAGTACATCCCGGTCTTCCACGGAAACATCCAGATCTTTGACGATCTTTACGACACCGGACGATTTGGTGGAAGCACCATAGCTGGATACCGCCATAAAATCGATTTCAAGCGGAACTTCGATCCGTTTGACCAGATCGGCCATGAATACGAATGCACCTTTTAGGACACAAATAACAAGCGGATTGCGCTCCTTGTAATCCTCGCTGAGTGTAGCACCCAGCTCCAAAATCTTCTGTTGAATTTCCTCTTCACTGATGAGCACTTCTTTAATATCGTTGTGCAACTTGGATGAACCTCCTACATTATACTTATCAAGCTAAATCGATGGAAATCAAACATTAATCTTCAGACTTTACGATTTTCATATAAAGACAGCGATCGGTATGAGGTCCCAGCAGCGCTTCACGTGCACGCCGTAGCCCAGGTATCCATATGATGCGTCCACTCGCGTCTGCTAGCAGAGGCATACGATCGCGCTGAGATAATGGTATCTTGGCATCGATAAAAAGATTTTTTACTTTTTTTGTTCCGCCACCGATCAAGGCAATTACATCACCGGGACGGCGGGAACGCAAATAAAGCGGAAAATCCAGTAGATCCGCATCGAAAAACGCCTCGTCCGAAGATACGTGTACAGAGTCGAAATGATCATGACATCCCTCTCGTACGACCACCTCCATATGAGCGGAAGTGCCGGGTATACGTATAACAGCATCTTCATGCTGTACAGGAAGGCAAAACGAATGTTCTTCCTGCTCGGATATCTGCCTAAATCGGATATTGTCATATTCCCGTATACAGATGATACGGCTTCCGACATCCAAATTCCAGCTTGCGAGATCGCTTTGTTCAATCTGACGACGAATGATTTCGATTTTGGCGAAATCAAAGGTCCCGTTAGCCGATGACAGATAATTTAATATTAGTTTAATCAACCTCCGTTGTAAAGCGACATGCACCGTGGCAAAGGAAGCTGCGGAAAATGAAAATGATCCTTCTTTCTCTTTAACCAATTCGTTATACAACGTCTCGGTCTGCTGAACAATATATTCATTTTCCGTACCTGCGATCTCCGCCAGTCTGGATAATGCCGGTACCAGTTGATTGTTAAATGGTTCCAGAAAAGGCAGCACGTCCAGCCGGATGGCGTTGCGCGTGTACTTGCGCTGGTCATTGCTGCTGTCTGTGATATAGCCAAAACCGCATTCTTGGCATGCGCCAATGAGGTCTGCCTTGTATATACGTAAGAACGGTCGGATAAGTTCCACATTTTTTTCGGTTCTGCGCATTTTCATTCCGCCCAGCCCCTCCGGTCCAGTACCGCGCAATATCCGCATCAATACCGTCTCCGCCTGATCGTCCATATGATGGGCAAGCGCAATCGCTGACGCGTGATGCTTGGAAGCGATCTGATAGAGAAACTGATACCGTAAGTCGCGTGCCGCTTCCTGTGCGCCTAGCCCAGTCTGCTGCATATGAGCAGGCGCATCGACCGTCTCCAGCTCAAAAGGAATATCCAGCTCTATCGCCAGCTGCTCCACGAAAATCGCTTCTGCCGCCGATTCCTGCGGTCGAAAGCCGTGATTCATATGAGCGCACACCAGACGCCAGCCATATCGCGGTGACAGACTATGCAGGGTATGCAGCAGGGCAACCGAATCTGGTCCACCGGATACCGCCACGACGATGGTGCATGGTACAGGCAGTATGCCCTCCTGAACCAATTCCTTCGTCTGCTTCAATATGCTGTTCCAGTGTGGTGTATCCATGCTGCTTCTCTCCTCTGTGTCCCCTTGCCTATCATCCATGCTGAGCCGCTTAGCCCCGAAAATAAATCGCCAGCAGCACAATGCCTAGTCCAATCAGCGACCAGATAAAAGCACTGCGTAATCTAGCCGTCATCAGATCATTACTGCTGCGACTTCCAGGCGAGCTGGAGCGAGTGATCGCTCGCCAGCTATAATATGCTTCGCGTGTGCTGCGAAACTCGCCCTTGACCGCCTTTTTCAGCCAGCCCTGATATAGACGCAGTCCGGGTGTCTGGTCGATCAGCTGCACCAGATCGGCTTCGCTACGCATCTGCGGCAGTTGGGTCGAGATGATCCGCTGCAAGCCCGGCTCATTGAACAGCTTGAGACAGATCACCGCAAAGGCAAATAAATCGTAGGCATAATCGCCAACCCGATCGCCAGCCTTCCAATATTGACGATCATACCATTCGGTAAACTGGTGGATACTCTGCCCCTGTGGACGCGCTCCGCCATAATCAATTAGATCGACTTCTCCTTCATCGGACATGATCACATGCTCTGCCTTGAGATCACCGAACACCCAGCCCGACTCGTGCAGCTCGGACAGAATCTCCAGCACACCTAGTCCAGCGCTACCGATTCGGTCTGCACCGCGTGCGCGTAGGTAGAGACTGAGCGGCTGCCCTTTGACGTATTTCATCACATAGAAAGGAATACTTTCCCCCGTCTCCTCATAGTCGTCGACATCGTACAGGTAACGGTTGGAATCATTTCTGCCGGTCAACTTCCAATGCTTATGTAAGGAAAACAGGAGCTTGATCTCCGGCTGCAGATTATGATTTACAGTTGCCATCTTGAGCGCGTACTGCTGCCCCTGTGCATTGCTCACCAGATACACGATACCGTTGGTGCCTTTGCCCAATGTGCGCTGAACGACGTATTGCTGGCCCCTCGTTCTGCCTGTTATCGTTGTGCCTGCCGGCAATTCAGAATGTTCCAATGTCGACAACCGAGTCTCTCCTTCCCATCAGGTTGGGTATTGTCCCAGTGTACCATATCTAGTTACATTATTTGCGTGTAATCCTGTATCATAAGCAAAAAACCGTAGACGGCGAAACGTCTACGGTCGTTATTTATCATACTGTATGCCAGGTGAGGATTAGCTTCGCTTGGCACCACGGCCTCCACGCTTGGATTCCGTATTTTTTTTCAATGATGAAATACGCTCTTCGCTATCTTTGAGGAAGCGAGTCAATTTATCATCGAATGAAGCTTTAGGAGAAGAAGGCTTGTTAAACGAGCGTCCGCCACGATCGCGATTGAAACCGCCGCCACCGCCACTAGGACGATCTCCGCCATCTCTGCCACCACCACGGGATTCCGGACGCGGAGGTCGGGAAGATGGAGGTCGAGAAGATGGTGCTGCTTCTGCCGGTTTGTCTACGGCTTGTTTAATCGAAAGTCCAATCTTTCCATCCTTGTCGACATTGATTACTTTAACGGTAACGACATCGCCCAGTTTGAGGTGGTCGTTAACATCCTTAACGTAATTGTCGGCAATTTCCGAGATGTGAACAAGACCAGTGACACCTCCAGACAGATCTACAAATGCTCCAAAGTGCGTAATACCTGTCACTTTGCCTTCTAACTTAGTGCCCACTTCAATTGCCATAGAGTAAAATGATCCTCCCTTAAAATGTACAGTAAAATCCTAATGGATTGCTACATGCGGTGATTAAATTATACCGGAAGCCCCTATGAAGGTCAACCGAGAAACCCGCGTCTTACGGCTTATTTCGCGTCAATATTTACTTATTTTCCTGCGCTTCCGTCGCCCAGATCGGCTTTTCTCCCGGCAAGTACATTCCGTACTGCTTACGAGCGACCTGACCGATGTATTCCGGGTCCTGCAGACGCTTCAGCTCTGTTTCGGATTGAGTCAGAGCCGCTTGTGCTTCCGTTTGCTTTTGCTGCTGCTCTACGAGCTGCTGCTTTTTGGCGGATAGCTGTATGGATTGATTGATAAATGTATAGACAGCCCAACCGAGGAAAAGCACCATCACGACCATCCAAATCCGTAACCGTCTGCGTGCGCCGTTATTAGGTGTCGGGGAAGAAGCATTCTGTTTTCTCAATTGTTGCTGGCGACCATTATGTACCGGGACTGGTTTTGGTATCATCAGGGTTCCTCCTTGAACAGTGTTTCGTGTTTGGACTCCATTCCGTTCCATCGGCTTGGAGATGATGCAAATGCGTAAGGGTCGACTGCACTTTAATTAACATAACTATTGCCTATAGGTTACATTACCACAAAATAAGCAAATGTAACACTTTGTCATCAAAGAAAATGGTAAAAGGCTGCTTTCGTGTCGAAAATGACACAAAAACAGCCTTTTGCAGTCCAAATGATGAGGAATAAGCAGGCATACTAGAACAGATCGTTGTTCCGTTGCACCGCTTCTTCCTTGAGCAGCGTGTACATCGTAGCCGCTTCATCCTTACGCGTGGATTCCGCCAGACGCTCGACACGAACCGTAACGAGCTTTTGACCGAATTGCACGGTAATTTCATCGCCGACTTTAACCGTGGCGCTTGGCTTTGCCTCGCGCCCATTTAACAGGACTCGTCCCTGCTCAGACACATCTTTTGCCACGGTGCGGCGCTTGATCAGTCTTGAAACTTTCAGGAATTTGTCCAGACGCATTAGTTAACCGCTTCTTTGAGTTTGTTACCTGCTTTGAATGCAGGAACGTTGGACTCAGGGATATTGATTTCAGCGCCAGTTTGCGGGTTGCGTCCGGTACGGGCAGCGCGTTTACGAGTTTCGAAAGTTCCGAAGCCGATCAGTTGTACTTTGTCGCCTTTGGACAGTGCGCCAGTGATTTCATCCAGAAATCCGTTCAGTACAACTTCTACGTCTCTTTTAGTCAAACCGCTATTGTTCGAAATGTTGTTGATCAGGTCTGTTTTGTTCATTATTAAAAGCCTCCCAAATTTTCAAAAAAATTCAACTGGGTCAACCTTGTGCTGTCCCATGAACAGCATGTTAACACACAGCCGCTCCCTAAGTATAGTACATTCTTGGCTCAAGCCCAAATTCCTGCGAAATAATTTACTTATTCTGGGATTTGGCTTCGTCCCATAGGCGGTCCATTTCAGCCAAATCAGCATCCTCTAATGCCCGTCCTTGCGCCTGTAGCGCCTGTTCAATGTACCCAAAACGGTACTTGAATTTGCGGTTTACAAGTGCGAGCGCTTGTTCCGGGTCTGCCTTGATAAAGCGTGATATATTCACTGCACAGAACAGTAAATCGCCCAGTTCGAGCTGTTGTTCCTCCGGCGTTTGACCGTCTCGAATCGCTTCTTTTAGCTCGGCAAGCTCCTCATCTAGCTTGCCCAGTGCTCCCTCAACATCCTCCCAATTAAAGCCGACTTTGGCAGCTTTTTTCTGTAGTTTGTAGGAGGTGAGCAGCGCAGGCAGGTCACGCGGAATGCCATCCAGAATGGATGCCGCCTTCTCTTGACCCTTGAGACGCTTCTCCTCGGCTTTCATGGCATCCCAGTTTTGTAGGGCTGCCTGCGCATCTTCTGCCTGTCTGTCGCCAAATACGTGGGGATGACGGAAGATCAGCTTACGATTTAGCCCTTCGATCACATCATACACATTAAATGTACCTGTTTCTTCTTCGATCTGGGCATGCAGCATAATTTGCAGCAGCACATCACCCAGCTCCTCCTGCATATGATCTGGGTCATCATCGTCAATCGTTTCCAGTACTTCGTACGTTTCCTCGATAAAGTTCTGACGCAGGGATTGATGCGTCTGCTCGCGATCCCATGGACAGCCGCCCGGACTGCGCAAAATCTGCACAATCTCATGCAAACGGGCAAACGTACGGTTACGCACCTGCTCGTCCTCGGTACGTGGCACATAGATCAGCGACAAATTGCCATAGTCCTGCACATGATCCAGCTCGTGCAGTGGTATGCGATGAATCTGCTCCTGACCGTCCACACTGAGGTAATGCGCCACGATGACTTCATAATCATCTGGATACAGCTCCATTAGGCTCAGCTTCACATCCGACGCGGTAAAGGTGTCGTACACCTGCCCGATAACGGTATGCAGCTGCGGTTGCAGCAGCTCAGCGTTCAGCCCGGCAGCATCCAACAGCTGGAAGCCTTCAATCGGGTCAAAGCCAAGCCGTGTAAATGCTGCATCCAAGAAGCTTTCTCCGCCCAATACTTGAACGTGAATGTTCTGCTCTTTTCCCTTTTCGCGCAGCAATTGTACCGTTTTCTCCGCAACCATTGGATGACCAGGTACCGCATACACAATCTCTTCATCCTCATCAGAAGTAGCAACTTGCAGTAGACGCTCTGCAATCTCAGCATACACTTCGGGGAACGATTCTTTTGCTTCATATACATCGTCAAAGGTTACAAACTCGGCGGTGATCGCTTCCAGCGCCGGATGATCCTTTGTACGTACATACAGCCGCTTAGCGGACTGTAGCTTTTTGAAAATACCGACAGTCAGCTGATTCTCATCACCGGAGCCAAGACCGACAATTGTAATAACAGCGCTCATGTTCATCCCTCCTATATGGAATATTTACTAGACTATTGAGATGGGGCTTCTTCTACTAAAGAAATGAATCGGATACCTATCTCCATTACTTTTTGATAATTTTTAACTTATTTAGCCAAGGCACGAGACGACTACCTATTTTCGGCAGCGCTGCGGCTTGCTGTTCGGTCATAAGCTGTGTGCGGAATAGACCGATCAGGAACAGAATGCCTCCGATAGCAATACCACCCAGTGTGACGATTAGCGCTTCCAGACGTTCGTGCATACCCAGCGCAGGCAACAGTGTATCCATCAGCCATTGCCAGACGCCCACGCCTAGACACATGACAACCGTCACCAGCAGGGGCTTCCAGATCATCTCCCGCCACGATATTGGGAATTGAGTTAGTCGAATCAGTAAAATAATATTCAGTAGCGCAGCCAAACTATAAGCGACAATACCGGCTACTGCTGCTCCGTTAATCCCATAATACGGAACCAGTATAATATTGAGCACTGCTTTCACTACCGTTGCCAACAGCAAATGCACGGCTGGTGCTCGCACAGAGCCCATGCCTTGCAATAATGCAGCCGTGACGATCGATAAGGTTGCCCCGATACCGGTAAAAGCTAACCAGCGGATCGTATCGCTACCTACGGCGTCTTCGTACAACATAATATCCACCGGCATCGCTAGAACAGCAATGCCTGCCGACGAAGCCAAACCGAGCAGCCAGAACCAATTAACCGTCTGCTGCGTTTGCGAGCGAATCAGATCATGACGGTCGCGTATACGCGCATCCGCCAGCGCTGGGATAAATAGTACGGACATCGATGTTGCCAGCATGGACATCATTTGCACGAGCGGAATACCACGATTGTATACTCCGAACTGAATCATCGCCTCTGCTTCGCTCCACCCGCTCGCCTTGAGTAGACGCGGCATCGTAAAGGTATCCACTAGGCTGATCAGCGGCGCCGACAGGGAACCTAGACAAATCGGCAGTGCATACAGCAGTAACGCCTTGAGTAGTGGCCACGCGGGCTGACGCTCGGCTGTTACTGGCTCTACCTGCACCTGCATAGGAGCTGCTTGTGTGCGGCGTCGATATAGCCACCAGTAGATTAGCATTACCAGCAGCCCTGCCGCTCCGCCAGCAGCCGAGCCAAAGGTCGCTCCAGCAGCAATCCAATCATCCGCAGCACCCAATTGATGCAGCCAAAGCAGCAGCGCCACCATTGCGGCGACACGTACCGTTTGCTCTGCCACCTGCGATACCGCTGTTGGCATCATATCGTGCATCCCTTGAAAATAACCGCGTAATCCCGCCATAATCGGCACGAACGGTAACGCCAGCGCAGCACTGCGTAATGCCGCTTCGGTGTGCATATTGTCGATCCACGCCGCCAACAGCGGTGCCGCCACATACATTAATATGCCAAACAGCAGACCAAGCACAATCAGCATCAGTGAGGAGATACGCAGCACGCGCCTTGCTCCTGCTTCGCTCCCAGATGCCATTTCCTCTGCCACAAATTTGGATACTGCCGCCGGGAAACCAGCTGTCGCCACCAGCAGCACCAGTGTATAGAAAGGATAGACCGCATTGTAAATGCCAAATACCCCATCGCCGCCAATATTTTGCAGCGGAATCTTTTGAATTGTACCAATCAGCTTGGACAAAATGGCTGCAAGTACAAGAATGAATGCCCCGCGCAGCAGGCGAGATGATGGGGATGCTGTTTCTTTCATAAAAATCGGTCCTCCTCCGGCGGCAGATCCTTCTCCATGATTGCCAGTTGCTTATTGCACAAAAATAGCGCGGAAGCCCGCGCTATTTTGTGATATTGCTCTTACGCCCAGCGTATTACTTGCTGCTGGTGCCTTCAGTTGCATTTGCGCCATTGTCAGTTGTGCTGCTGCCTGTAGAGGCATCGCCAGCAGTACCCGGTGTGCCTGTTGCGTCAGCACCTGTTCCGCTGGTAGCGCCCGGTACAGCTTCTGTACCTTCAGCTGCGCCTTCAACTTTTGGCAGGTTTTTGCTCTTAATCATTTTTGGAATATCATCGGTCATATATTTGCTGAAGTTTTGCGAAGCGAGCTGGGACTTGATGGTGTCCTTCTCTTCGTCTGTCAGATCAGCAAATGCTTTTTCGGTACGGGATTCCACTTTGATAATGTGGTAGCCATAGTCAGTTTTCACTGGATCACCGATCACGCCGATTTTTTGAGTCAATGTTGCTTCTTTAAATTGCTCTACCCAGTTGCTGACTGGTTGGCCTTCATACAGACCACCTTTGTCTTTGGAACCTGGATCATCGGAATATTTCTTAGCGATTTCGGCAAAGTCTGCACCAGCATCCAGTTTCGCTTTCACTTCTTTTGCCAGTTTCAGCGCTTGTGCATCGGTACGTGTTGTTTTGCCGTCTGCACTTTGCAGACCGATCAGCACGTGGCGTACATTCGCTGTCGTGTATTCTTCTTTGTGCTCGTCAAAGTACTTTTGTACATCGGCATCTGTTACTTTTTCCTTCATTACTTCTGAAGCTGTCAGTGCACGCGTCATATAATCTTTGACATCCTGCTCTGTCAGGTTAGAAGTTGTCAGCATTTGTTGCAGTTGCTCTGCATCCACGCTGGATTTCAGTTGAGCCAATTGCTCATCTGCTTGCTTGGCACCTGCTTGTTGCGCAGTCTGGCTTGCGCCAGCAGCCAACGATTTATAAGCAACTTCCTGCTGAAGCAGAAGGTCTCTATACTGGTCTTGATCGAACATTTGTGCATATTGTGGGGTCAAAAATTTCATCATGCTAACTTCTTTGTTGAATTCGTTCTCGGTGATTGTACCGCCATCGTATTGCGCAACAACCGGGCTGTTATCCTTTTGTTGTTCTGTTTTATCCGTAGTTGCCGTTGTGTTGTTGCTGCAAGCTGCTAACAGACTGATGCTCAGTACAGCTCCTGCTGTGAATACCGCTGTTTTACGAGCAGCTTTTTTAATTGGCCACATTCTGTAGTTCCCCCTTTAATTTGTATGATTCCATCATGGCTTCGAGGAAATTGCACAGCAATTCCAGCAGCTCGTGATCGGTCAGGCCTTTGCCTTTGACCTGGATGACCATGGCGGAACCCTGATTAAATTGTACACGCCTTTCAAACTGATTGCCAATATCGGACAATTTCGGCATTTCGAACGCCTTTTCCTGACCCTCGTGGAATTTCAGCTGCACGTTATCCCCTTGACGGACAATCTGCTCAATACCGTAACGCTTGCCATACAGTTTCAGGCGCGCTACCTGCATCAGCTGGATGACCGCCTCCGGCAGTTCCCCGAAGCGATCCAGCAATTCGTCTTCCAATTCGGCAATATCATCGAAGGAAGAAACCGCTGCTACCTTTTTATAAATTTCTATTTTTTGGATACTATCATAAATGTAATCCGAAGGCAAATACGCGTCAACCGACAGATTGATGCTGGTATTCCAGTCGTTCGCCTTGAGATCCTGCTCGCCCAGCATGGTCACTTTACGTTTCTGAATCTCTTCCGCCAGCATTTGCGAGTACAGATCAAATCCGACCGAAGCGATAAAACCGGACTGCTCTGCACCTAGCAGATTACCTGCACCACGGATCGACAAGTCACGCATCGCGATCTTAAAGCCGGAACCCAGCTCGGTAAATTCCTTGATCGATTGCAGACGCTTCTCCGCTACCTCAGTCAGCACTTTGTCGCGCTGATACGTAAAGTAGGCGTAAGCGATCCGGTTGGAGCGTCCTACCCGTCCACGCAGCTGATACAGCTGGGATAGACCCATTTTGTCTGCATCATGCACGATCAGCGTATTCACGTTCGGAATATCGACGCCGGTCTCGATAATGCTTGTGCTGACCAATACATCGAACTCGCCATCCAAGAAGTCGAGAATGGTCTTCTCTAGCTCTTGCTCGGACATCTGCCCGTGACCAACTGCTACACGCGCTTCTGGTACCAGTTCAGAGATATGAGCTGCCATTTCGTGAATGCCCTGTACCTTGTTGTACAGATAGTACACCTGACCGCCACGATTCAGCTCGCGCTCCACCGCTTCGCGCACAAGAGTTGGGCTATGCTCCACCACATACGTCTGGACAGGGAAACGATTTTCCGGTGGTGTCTCGATAACCGACAGATCGCGTACTCCCAGCATCGACATATGCAGTGTACGTGGAATCGGCGTTGCTGTCAGCGTCAGCACGTCTACATTCGTTTTCAGACGCTTGAGCTTTTCTTTATGGGAAACACCGAAGCGCTGCTCCTCATCGACAATCAGCAAACCGAGGTCTTTGAAAATCAAATCCTGCGACAACAAACGGTGCGTACCGATGACAACATCAATCGTACCCTGCTTCAGCCCTTTGATCGTCTCGTTCTGCTCCTTACGTGTACGGAAACGACTCAGCACGCCAATATTAAACGGATACTCGCCAAAGCGCTCGCGGAAGGTCTCGTAATGCTGCTGTGCCAGAATCGTAGTCGGCACCAGAATCGCTACCTGCTTGCCTTCGATCGCTGCTTTGAAGGCGGCACGAATCGCCACCTCGGTTTTGCCGTAACCGACATCACCACACAGCAGACGATCCATCGGACGGTTTTTCTCCATATCGCCTTTGATCTCGTCGATGGCGCGCAATTGGTCGCGTGTCTCGTCGTAAGGGAACATATTTTCAAATTCATTCTGTTCATTTGTATCGCGTTCAAACGCATATCCAGTCGCCGCCTGACGCTCTGCATACAGCTTAATCAGATCATCCGCAATATCCTGTACAGACGAACGAACCTTGCTCTTCACGCGTGTCCATTCGTTGCCGCCCAGCTTGTACACTTTCGGTTCCTTTTCCTCAGAGCCGACATACTTCTGGATCAGATCAATCTGCTCAATTGGCACGGACAGCTTGTCACCGCCGGCATACATGATGTGCATGTAATCCTTGTGAATACCGGCAACTTCCAGTGTACCGATACCCATATATTTACCGATCCCGTGATTCTGATGTACGACATAGTCGCCTACCTTCAGCTCGGTATAGCTACGAATCCGTTCGGCATTATCGACATTTTTGCTAACCTTGCGCACTTTACGCTGCTTTTTGGAGAACATCTCGCCTTCGGTGATGACTGCCAAATGAATCGATGGCAGTTCAAAACCAGATTGCAGATTGCCGTCCACCATAATCGGCGTCTCAATATCATAGTCATCTAGCACACGGCGTACGCGTTCCATCCGCTCTTCGCCGCTTGCCACCATAACGACATGGATACCTGTCTTTTTCCAGCGTTCCATTTCGGATTTGAGCACATTCATTTGACCGTGGAAATCCTGCATCGTACGGCTAACAAAATTGACGATATTCCCAGGCTGCACATGCGGAACCTGACGCAGGAATACCGACATCCAGACATGCTGGAAGCCACTGCGGTACATCACATCGTCTGTATGGCGTGCCAGCTCTAGATTCGGCAGACTCTTGCCATTTTGCAGCAAATGCATATCCCATTCGCTCTCATCGCGCTCCAGCTGTCTTGCCGTTTCCAAGAGACGTGCTGGTTCTTCCATAATCACAACCGTATCTTCAGCTAGATAATCGTATAGCGTAATCTGCTCTGGATACAGCAGGGCAATATATTTGTACATTTCTGGGAAATATACATGCTGACGCAACAGTTCAATCTCGCGCCCAATCTCTTCACGCAGACGTGCTTTTGCCTGACGATCGCTCATCTTCTCCAGCTGCATATCCAAACGTGCAGCCACTTGATCGGCAGCCTGACGCATCCGTTCGCCATCGGCAATAATCTCGCGACATGGCGTGATCGTGACAGACTTCACTTTATCAATCGAACGCTGATCATCCGGGTCAAAGGTACGGATCGAATCAATCTCTTCATCGAACAATTCCACGCGATACGCCAAACTGGTCGTTACCGGATAAAAGTCGATAATCCCCCCGCGCACACTCATCTCACCGCGCGATTCCACGCGCTCTACACGTTCGTAGCCCAGCTCGATCATACGCTTCAGAAATGATTCCAGCTCCAGCGTGCCGCCATCTTCCAGCACGATCTTGGCATTTGCCATCACATCGCGTGCAGGCAGGTAACGCCGTACCCCAGAAAAAGGCACGACAATAACACCACGGAAACCGGCTGCGCACTGTGTAAGCACATCAATGCGCTGTGCCAGCGTCTCCGGGCTAGAAATAGCACTCTCTGCCGCTACCAGCTCGTTCGCTGGATACAGCAGCACCTGCTCAGGCGAAAGCGCTTCCTGCAAGTCCTCAGCCACCTTATGGGCATGGAACATATTATGCGTAACGACCAGCATCGGTCGCTCTGTTTCATGATACAGACCCGCAATCAGCAAATGCCGCGCGGAACCCGACAAACCGGAAATCAGCTGTTCCTTCATTCCCGACAAAATACCATCTTTTACAGAGCCAAAGTCTTGATCCTTGGCAATTGCTTCAATCAGATTGTGTAACAAAGCGGCACCTCACTTATCCTCAGGTCAAAATCATCTCTATGCTCAATCTACTTAAACCGTAGCAACCATAATGATTGACAATTTTCTGTACAAACGACACAACGGTAAAACGACAAACCGTGAACAAGACCGGTTTGCCTACAAACAACCGCCTTCTTTACCTGTGATCAATCGGTTTGGAAGGCGGTACCTATGGAGTTATAAAGGGCGTCGTTATGCGCCCGTATTGCTTCTTAGTATATCATTACCCATTAAACTTAGCCATTGTCTGTTCAAATGTATGTTTGGTGCTAAATTCGATCGCATCACAGGTAGATTCGATCATTTGATCCAGCAGTTCCTTTTCCTTTTTAGGGAAATTCGCCAATACATAATCGACAATTGCAAGACCCGGCTCCGGGCGCGAGATGCCCATACGGATACGGTCAAACTCCTGCGTGCCGGTATGCTGGATAATCGACTTGATACCGTTATGACCGCCAGCACTGCCTTTGTAGCGCAAGCGAATTTTGCCGATTTCGGTATCCATGTCATCATAAACGACGATCAGATCCTCCAGCGGAATTTTATAATAATCCATGTGGGCGCGAATCGCTTCACCCGATAGATTCATAAACGTCATCGGTTTCATCAAGATTACTTTTACGCCGCCAATATGACCTTCGCCGATCAGCGACTTGCTTTTACTTTGGCTAATGGAGATTCCGTGCCGTTCCGCTAATCGATCCACTGCCATAAAGCCGACATTGTGACGCGTTTTGGCGTATTCAGAGCCCGGATTTCCTAGCCCAACAATCCATTTCATGATGTTCTGTTCCTCATTTCCACATATAATACAGGACTTCGGCGACAAGCCACAATTCTGACTGTCTATGCGTGCCATACCCATGCAACGTCATTTGCATGTGCAGTGGCGTTTATTTTTTGCTAAAATTGGGTTACATTCAAGCAAGCAGATATGCCGCGGGCGATAAACGGCCTATCCCGGTCTGTATTCCAGCACAAGGAGGACATCAGCATGTATACCTTCGGGCAGCAGCTGCTGAAAAATCGTCATTTCTACGATCATTTCCGGCAGGAGATGCCTGTACAGGTGTACCGGCATGGCATTCCTGTCGACATTGGGCTGATCACTGCCTACGATCACCAGTTTATCGAGATCAACCGTGTGCTGTATCACCGCCAGCGCCATACGTTTATTTCCAGACCCGGCTACTGACGGACAGGTGAAAATATGGCAGATATGCCGATAAGGGTTACTTGCCTCCGATGGAGGAAGTAACCCTTTTCTGTTGTTGGTCGTATAGCGAATCTATCGGCGAATCTTTTATTCAATTTCAAACAGCTTGCTGATGGACAGTTCTTCGTGAACGCGGATAATCGCTTCACCCATCAGAGGAGCAACCGACAGCACTTTTAGCTTGCTGGTCGGGTTCGGATGTGTAATCGGAATCGTATCGGTCACGATGACTTCCTTCAGTGGAGAGTTTTCCAGACGGTCCATGGCTGGGCCGGACAGTACTGGGTGCGTACAGCACGCATATACTTCCTTCACGCCACCTTCAATCAAAGCGTTCGCACCAAGAACAATTGTACCGGCAGTATCGATAATATCATCGACCAAAATAGCCGTTTTGCCTTCGATGTTACCGATGATGTTCATGACCTCACTCACGTTCGGCTCTGGACGGCGCTTGTCGATGATTGCCAGCGGAGCGCTAAGCAGATCAGCCAGTTTACGCGCACGAACCACACCACCGTGGTCTGGAGAGACAACAACCGGATTCTCAATTTGCTTGGAACGGAAATACTGTGCCAGAATAGGCACGCCGAGCAGATGATCGACTGGAATATCGAAGAAACCTTGAATCTGCATAGCATGAAGGTCCATAGCGATGACGCGATGAGCCCCTGCTTTTTCGATCAGATTCGCCACCAGCTTCGCCGTGATTGGATCACGGGAACGCGCTTTACGGTCCTGACGGGCATAACCGTAATATGGAATCACGACATTGATGCTTTTCGCAGATGCACGTTTCAGTGCATCGACCATAACGAGCAGCTCCATCAGATTGTCGTTGACCGGCGCACAGGTGGATTGAATTACATATACATGACAGCCCCGCACGCTCTCGGATAGCTTCACTTGAATCTCGCCATCGCTAAAGCTAGTTGTATGGGATTCCCCCATCGGAATACCGATATAATCGGCAATTTGTCCCGCCAGCTTCGGATTAGAGTTACAAGTGAAAATCTTTAATTTGGAATCACAATAAGTCATAATGGTTAAAACCCTCCGTGGTGGTTCATTGGAATGCTCATCAGCTCAGCTTCTGTCTCTATATCAGCAATCGCTAGTTCATATAAATATCGTGGATCTTACTCAACAAGCATTGTGCACTATATAGTATATAATAATTCGACAAGAAATAGTGGCATTTTGTTAGCAAAAGGGCAATTATTTGTTTTGTTCTTTGATTGCTTTCGCTTTGGCGCGGATTTTGTCGGCATATCCGGCTTTATTTTCCTGACGCGCACGCGCAATTGCCAGATCGCTTTCGCCCACATCGCTTGTGATTGTGGAACCAGCGACCACATAAGCACCTTTGCCTACACGTACCGGTGCGATCAGGTTGGAGTTACTGCCGATAAACACATCGTCTTCGATGATCGTTTTGAATTTGTTATAGCCATCATAGTTAGCAGTAATCGCGCCGCAGCCAATATTAACGCCGGAACCGACTTCTGCGTCACCTACATAACTCAGATGAGGCACTTTGGAGCCATGACCGATCTTAGCATTTTTCAATTCAACAAAGTCGCCAACCTTCACTTCGTCAGCCAGCTCGGTACCCGGACGCAAGTATGCAAATGGACCCACATTAACGCGGTCGCCCACTTTTACTTCCGAGGCAACCGATTGACGGATGGTTGTACCACTACCTACCGACGAATTCTCGATCTCTGTATTCGGACCGATGATGCAATCTTCGCCAATGACGGTATTGCCTTTGAGAATCGTACCCGGATATAGAATTGTATCGGAGCCAATCTCTACATCTGCACCGATATAGGTGGATGCCTTGTCGATAATCGTGACGCCGTTCAGCATATGCTTTTTCGCCAGACGTTCGCGCATGAATTGCTCAGCATCCGACAGAGCTACCCGATCGTTTACACCGATGGATTCTGCAATATCCATCGTTTCGTAAGCGGCAATGCGTTTGCCTTGCTCACGCAAAATCGGAATGCAATCCGTCAGGTAAAATTCACCCTGTGCATTGTTGTTGTCGACATGTTTGAGCGCAGCAAACAGCAGCTCATTGTCAAAGCAGTACGTACCTGTGTTGATCTCGTGTACCGCCAACTCTTCCGCGTTGCCGTCCTTTTGCTCCACGATTTTCCGTACGCCGCCATCTTCGCCGCGAATGATGCGTCCATAACCGGTTGGATCAGGCATGGAAGCAGTCAAAATGCTCACAGCTGCGCCTTCCGCTTCATGATGGGCAATCAGGTTTTCCAGCGTTTCTGGAGTCACGAGCGGTGTATCGCCGCAGATCACGATAGTGATGCCTTGTTCGCTGCCGATCAGCGGCTCTGCTTGGCTAACTGCATGCCCAGTACCCAGCTGCTCACTTTGCAGCGCATATTCTGCACGCTCGCCCAAGTAAGCTTTAACTGTTTCCGCACCATGTCCAACGATCACGACGCTGCGCTCGCAGTTGATCTGTTTTACTGTATCCACCACATGACCAACCATCGGCTTGCCGCATACCGGATGAAGCACCTTGTACAGTTTCGATTTCATGCGCTTGCCTTTACCTGCCGCCAGTACCACTGCCAACCTTTTCAAAATAATGCCCCCTCGAAATTGGATCTATGAATGATAGGTGTAAGCCGAAGCTTATACCATATTTAACCATTTTTTAACTTCCGCAAAAAAACTCCATACTGAATATATCTTATTCCGGGCAAAAAGAAAAGGGAGCCACGATTGTAGCTCCCGTGACTCCCTTTTCTTTCAAACCCCAATAAGTATAAAGGACTTGCTTATGCGCCTTCTTCGATAACTTCTTCTTCCAGACCGGCACGTTCGTATTCAGCCAGTACGGCCGACTGAATCTTCTCGCGTGTGCTTGAAGAAATAGGATGCGCGATATCGCGGAACTCGCCATCCGGTGTCCGTTTGCTCGGCATTGCAACGAACATTCCGTTATTGCCGTCAATCACGCGAATGTCGTGAACGACAAATTCGCTGTCGATTGTGATGGATGCGATGGCTTTCATACGGCCTTCGGAATTCACCCGGCGGAGTCTTACATCCGTTATTTCCATGTGTGTTCACCACCTTTTTCCATAAAGACTTGGTTGTGTATTTCCACACATGGAAGCAAAATACCTTCTTTTTTCTGAAAATTAATTGTGTATTTTTTTAACGGATTGCCGTTTTTTACCGTTTTCAGCCGATTGCACGCAATCTCATTGATAGAGATTCTCAATCAACAAATTTAAATTATAGGTGACACCCGTTATTTCTTTGCATTTTCAAAGTAATTGCCCGGCTGTACCATGATTTTCTTACTTTTAGCATCCACATCGGTCAACTTGGCGAGCGATACATAATCCGCCCATAACCGGTCCTCTACATCCACTGCACCCGATTCCAGCAGTACGCCTACACCGGCAACGGTGGCATTGAACTCATCCAGCAGATCGACCATCCCCTGAATCGTTCCGCCTGCCTTCATAAAATCATCAATAATCAGCACGCGCGATTTCTCTTTGAGTGCCCGGCGAGACAGTGTCATCGTATGCAGACTCTTATGCGAGCCGGATACATAGTTGATGCTGACCGCAGAGCCTTCCGTCATCTGATGATCTCGGCGAACGAGAACGACCGGCAGATTAAGCTGGGTGCCTGTCGCGTGCGCGAGTGGAATCCCTTTGGTCTCTACAGTCATGATCACATCAATCGGCGTATCTGCGAACACGGAAGCAAAAATTTTGCCCACCTCATTCAAGATCGCCGGTTGTCCCAGCAAATCCGACATGTAGATGTAATTGCCCGGTAGCAGACGATCTGGTTGCTCCAGCTGCGCACACAAATTCTCCATAAACGATAATGCCTTTTCATAAGAAAGACGCGGAATATATTTCACACCGCCAGCCGCACCAGCCAGCGTTTGCAATTCGCCGATGCCCTCTTCCTCGAATACCTCTTTAATAATGGTCAGATCTTCGCTGATCGATGATTTGGCCGCTCCGTAACGGTCAGCAAAGGTCGTCAGTGGAATGAGCGTATGCGGTCGTGAAGTCAGATACTGGGTCAGCTCGACCAGACGCGCGCTCCGTTTTAGTTTTTTCACTTGAACTCCTCACCATCTACGAAAATTTACATTTATATCCTTTAAACATCCCAAACCCGAATAATTAAAGTGAATATAACATTTTTGTACGTGTTTGTAAAAGAAAATCGCAATCTTTTTCAAGAAGCCCAACAACATGCCGGAGCTTTTTGAAAAAGATTGCGACCTGGATTGCTCAGGTTAACATACGCACTGCATACACTTCATGGCAAAATCCGCGTAACCCGTTATAAATGCGTGCCACTTTGGATTCTTTGGAGACAAGTCCGAATACGGTCGGACCGCTACCGGACATGAGCACGCCATCAGCGCCCAGCTGAATCATCGCCTGCTTGAGCTGTTGTACCTCCGGGTGATGCGACAGCGTCACATCCTCCAGCACATTACCCAACCCGCGGCAGATATCGTCAAACGACTGCTGCTCAATCGCCTGCTGCATCGCGAAAGCCGAAGGATGCTTCTCAATCTTATCCGCCTTCAGACGTCCGTAGATGCCTGCTGTCGATACATTGATCGGCGGCTTCGCCAGAATGACCCAACAATCCGGTGGACTTGCCAGCGGCGTCAGAATCTCACCACGTCCGGTTGCCAGCGCTGTACCACCCGTGATACAGAAAGGCACATCCGAACCGATCGCTGCGCCCAGCTCCATCATCTCCTCATGAGGGATATTCAGATTCCAGAGTCGATCTAGCCCGCGCAGCGTAGCCGCTGCATCGCTGCTGCCACCTGCTAGACCGGCCGCTACCGGAATCTTTTTGTCGATATGAATATGCACGCCCTGGCGAATACCGTAGCGCTCCTTAATCCGGCTAGCTGCCTGATACGCAAGGTTTTTATCATCCAGGGGGATATAACCAGCCTGACTGGATATTTTGATCACGTCACCGGGGATATCGGTTATCGTAAGCCGGTCGGCAAGATCGACCATCGTCATGATCATCTCCACCTCGTGGTAACCGTCCGGGCGTTTATGCAGTACATCCAGCATCAGATTGATTTTTGCCGGCGCTTTTTCATATAGCTTCATGAGGTTCCTCCACCTTCAACATTCCGTCCGTTCTATGTTCTATCGCATCCCGCGTCCGTAATCGGCATCAAACTCCGCTCGGAACCGCGCGATGACCTAAAGGCTGTATACAGCCATGAATAATCCAATTATAGAAAAAATGAATTGCAAAGTCTATTCACAAAGCAAAACAGTCTCTACCCCCGCAGGAGATAAAGACTGCCTTATCATAAAACAGTTATTTAATTCCCAACATATTGTACGTCTGTTTGGGAATCATCCTCGCAGACCATAATCTCTACGGAATCCGTGAGGACGTCTGCATAGCTGTAAGACACTCGTTCAAAAGTTTGATGATCATCATCAAGCTTTACGGTAAAAACAGAAGGGTAGGTTTCTTCCAAAATTCCTGTACGTTCAATGGTCTTCTTACGACCACCGTGAGCGCGCAATGTGATTTTGTGCCCTACATGAGCATCAAGATTGCGTTTGATTTCGGTAAGCGCGTTGTTAGCCATGCCTACAACCACCTCTTTTCCTACTCCCTATTGTAACAAAAAGGAAAAGAAATGTCAATCAAATAATAAATTATGCAACACAAAATTTATTTTGTCAATGATTTTTTTAGCGAATACCTGCTTGTAAAAATACATGGCTTAACCGCGCGTATTCTTCAAGGCTTAGCGTTTCCCCACGACGTGCCGGATCAATGCCCGCTTCATGCAGCAAACCGTCCAATTGCTCACGATCACCGCCAAAACGTGTCTTCAGGTTATTGGAAATGGTTTTACGACGCTGGACAAAGCTAGACTGTACCAGATCGAAGAAATGCTGCTCGTCCTCTACCTGTACCGCTGGCTGCTCTCTCAGCTTCAAGCGGATAACCGCAGACTCTACATTCGGTTGCGGGATAAAGACCGTTTTCGGTACGATGCAGACTACTTCTGGAATACAGTAATACTGAACCGCAATACTCAAGCTACCGTAATCCTTACCGCCCGGTGACGCCGCCATGCGCTGTGCCACTTCCTTCTGGATCATCACGACAATGTTATCCAGTGGCAGCTTCTCCTCCAGCAGCTTCATCAGAATCGGTGTTGTCACGTAATACGGCAAATTTGCCACCACGCTCACCTTGTCCACCTCGGCAAAGTCCTCACGGAACAATTGCTGTAGATCGACCTTGAGCACATCACCGTGACGTACATGCACATTGCTATACTCCTGCAATGAATCCTGCAAAATAGGGATCAAACGCTGGTCGATCTCTACCGCCGTTACACGGCTTGCCTGACGTGCCAGACGCTCGGTCAGCGCGCCGATACCAGGACCGATCTCCAGCGCACCGCGCTCTGGTGTCAGATCAGCTGCATCGACAATCTTGTTCAGAATGTTGGCGTCGATCAGAAAGTTCTGACCCAGGCTCTTTTTAAACGAAAATCCGTGTTTATGAATAATCTCCTTCGTCCGTCCGGGCGTGGCGATATCGTGTCTATCAGTCATGGGATTGCTGTTCCTCCGCTTCAAGTTGTGAAAGTGCTGCCGCGAATTCTTCGCGGCTGATGCCAAATATGCGCAGCCGTTTATGAAACTGCTTGCCGTTGCCGTAACCGATGCCGAGCAGATTGCCCATGATCATACGACGTGCCGCCGCCTTGGGATGCATCACCAGCCCAGTCATGATCAGATCATCCCAGTCGATCAGCGTCTCCGCTTCCGGCATCTCGCTGTGCAGACGGGACAGCGCTTCGCGAATCGCTTGCGGTGAGGCATTTTCTACACCGATGTCGCCTTTGCGTGTTGCTTCGCTTTCGGGTATGAACGCATGCTTGCAGCCCGGTACTTCGCGGGAGACAATTTTACGAATGCGTTCCCCTGCATGATCAGGGTCCGTCAAAATAATAACGCCACGACGCTCCTGTGCCAGTCTAACGCGTTGGATCACCTGCGAACCGATGGCAGAGCCGCCCGTTTCAATCGTGTCCGCATCTACTGCACGCTTGATCGCTACCGTGTCATCCCGTCCTTCTACAACAATTACCTCTTTGATCACTTGATCTGACGCTTCCCTTCTGGGCCGTATGGGGCAGGATGCTGCCCTGCTCATCCGTATGATCGGCCTTGTGCATATTGTCCTCAGTATAACAAAATAACAAACAAAAAGAAGGGGAAGATTCCCCTTCTTCTGTTGGTTCTATTCACGCTCATGGTTAATAACTATTATATCACAATTCAGCGCTATCAGCGCAGCAAGTGCATCTTCCGCTACCTGTCTTACGGTTTTACCGGACCGATCACATATACGGTATAACCGGATTTGCGACCGAATGCTCTTGCTTGACTCAGGCTGTCAATATATACGTCAATCTTATTGCCATTAATGGCGCTGCCTGTATCTTCTGCACGACGATAGCCGACACCTTCGATGTATACCCACCATCCCATCGGGATGACACTCGTATCTACAGCGATGGTACGTCCTTCTGTTACTCGTGTTCCAGAAGCAGTCGTTGTACCAAGCCCTGGCTCCTGAGAGGAGTACGCAGTCAGCGTTACATTGTTCAATACTTTGGCATAAGAGAAATCTTTATCCGAATGAGATGACGAACTGGCAGCGAGCAGTTTTGGTTGCTGCTTTTTCGTTCCGACAGCGACAACCTTATCTTGCACCTCAGCAGTCGTTTTCTTATCGATCATGCGCTTGGAGACAAATTCTCCATCTTCGTATGTTTTTTCAACATATTGGACAACCTTGCCTTTTTGTCCGCTTTGGACTAGCTTCGTTTTGCCTTCCAGCAATGTGCTGTCCTGTTTTTTAACAACCTGATAAGGCAGTTCGACAACCTGCTTGGCTACAAAGGAAGTCGTTCTAACCAGTTTAATATCCATATCGTGTTGTACTGCTGTTTCGACCGTTGGTGTCAACTTGTCCTCTTCGCCGAGGTCAACGCCAGCTTG
The DNA here is from genome assembly GCF_040719145.1 of Paenibacillus sp. JQZ6Y-1. Lineage (NCBI taxonomy): Bacteria > Bacillati > Bacillota > Bacilli > Caryophanales > Paenibacillaceae > Paenibacillus > Paenibacillus kandeliae. Next base: position 14,453 of record NZ_JBFDUZ010000009.1, on the reverse strand, counting down.
GTCGAGTGTACTGCCTACTGTTTTGGCAGTAGTGTACACTTGTTTCGTTTTGCCATCAGCCGTAATATTCACGGCGACCGCGTGGTTCACATACACTTTGTCCCCATCTTGGATCGCTCCGTTCATGGGCATGGAAACTTTGTCTTGCGGCGCAACCGTAATGTTCTGTTCCGCCAGCAGATCGGAAAGATTCAGTTTGCGTGTTTCGACGCTCTGAGCTTTGCCATCAACGATCACATAAATATTTTTGCCTGCCTGCATATACAGAAGCCAGAGTGCCATGGCGATTACCATAACAACTGCCAGCGAAGTGAATAAGGCAAAGCGTAGATTTTTTTGCTTCCAACGCAGCGCGTAAGACATGCTGGATGAGCGTGAACCATGGGTTTCTTTGAAAGGAGCAATTCCCACTTCTTCCGTCCTCCTTACATAGTCTCGCCGTCTTGCTGTATCTTAAATGAGTTAAGACGCGACTATATCAGAATTTCCACAGGCGTTTATCGTGTTTACGAATACCGGCGCATTTCGGTAATCGTTTCGTGTTGTGCAATGTGCCTGCGCCATGGTCAGTCCAAGCGGCTTCCGTTCCCGAACAGTGAAAATCCGGGTTTTCTCATCTTACCTTTTCCTTTTGCACAAAACAAAAAAGCCTTGGGAAAAGTGCAAGAGCAACTCTTCCTGGGCTTCCGACGACTGTACCATCTTGGAAACTTTTAGAAAATGAGAGGTTGCCTCTGCATCGCTTACGAGGTTAGCTGTCGGGTTCGGACATTCATACTGCCTGTATAGATTGCCCTGTGAAACGTCCTCCGCTCATGGCGCAAGTAAATTTCAATTCACCCCAAAGACCCTGTATCAGGAATCATACAATCTGTCTTCCGGTATTGCCGGTTTCAAGTGAATGAAGACAGCTGTTGGTTCCCCCGTTCTCCTATGTAGGAAACTCAGCGAGACCGAATCATGGAATCTCGTTCATAAACAACAAGATTAAATCACTGATGAAATAATATCCCGAACTCAACCCCACTGTAAAGCAAACCTCAACTCCGTTTTTCAGAAAAAGTGGTTAAAAACTTGTAACATTTGAGCATTTAGTGGTTAAAATTCATTCATATATCGTTCTAGCTCGGTTTTTCGGTGGTTTTTCTCCCTATTTCATCGTATACCAAATAATGCCAGTGCATTTTTCGTTGTAATTTCACTAATTTCTTCCAGAGAAACACCTTTTAGCTCGGCAGCTGCCTCTGCTACCAATGTGACATATCCTGAGTTATTTCTTTTACCACGATATGGATGTGGAGTCAAATAAGGGGAGTCTGTTTCTAGTAATAATCGGTCCATTGGAACCTGCTTTAGCACCTCTTTTGGCTGCTTGGCATTTTTGAAAGTAATTGGTCCACCAAATGACAAATGGAAGCCCATATCGAGACACATTTTGGCGGTTTCCCAGCTGCCAGAGAAGGAGTGCATAATGCCGCCAACTTCGGATGCTTTTTCCTCACGCAGAATACGAACAATGTCTTCATGCGCATCTCGGTTATGGATCACAATCGGCATGTTAATCTCGCGTGCAAGACCAATTTGTTCACGTAGGACGCGGTGTTGCACATCTTTGGGTGATTTATCCCAATGATAATCCAGACCAATTTCACCAATGGCAACGACCTTTTCATGACTGCATAAAGATGCAATCCACTCCAGATCACCCGGCTGCATCGTGATCGCTTCTACCGGATGCCAGCCTACCGCTGCATAGATAAAATCATACTCTTCTACTAGCTTCATCGTCGTCGGGATCGTCTCTCGGTCAAAACCAACATTTACCATTCGTGTCACACCGGAATCGTACGCGTTTTGAATCACTTCTTTGCGATCCTCATCAAAATCTTTTGAATCCAAATGGGTATGAGTATCAAATAACATTCATATTCGCTCCTTTACTGCCGTAATTCCGTTATTTTTCTTCTATAGAATAGAAATGAGTTAGACATCTTGTGAAAAGTCAGATGCAGAGCAGATTTACCACCTGTCTGCATCGTTTATTCTAATGATTTGCTTGTTTAGATTTCAAACTCCATTTGCGCCGGACCGAGCTTATCCTCGAAAATATCCGCTACCGGCTTGGACAATTTGTGTTTTACCCTTTCCAACTTCTCCTGTGGGAAATACAGATGATATCGTCCACGATGAATACCGCTAATCGAGCGCACAATGTCCGACACCTCGGAAATTTCCTGTACTTTATTTTGGCGATTCAGCAGCAAAATCTGCTTTTCCTTTTTCGGATCGCCCGGACGGAATACATCATACGGTAGATCTGTCGGAAAATCGATCTCTAGATCGTATTGTGGATGCAGCCCCGCTTCAGCAAATTCATTACGAATCTGATCAATGATGTCCATATCAATCAATTCTGTCTCTACATACTTATATAACCGACGATCCATAAAGCGTGCACACACATCCGCCAGAATTTCGTCCTTTTCAAGCGTCCATTGCATAAAGGTCGTCTGCACAAGCGCCTCATCCAGCAGCAGGTATTCCTTTACATTGAGTGTTCCTCTAAACAAGGAAGGCAGCGGATGCGGTAAGAATGCGAAGTCGTATCCATCATGGAACAATTCTTTGGCACGATGGAAAATATGACGCAGCACAATATCGGAACTGCGTGTAACCGGATGGAAATATACCTGCCAGTACATTTGATAACGTGACATCAAATAATCTTCAATCGCGTGCATACCGGATTCCTTGACCACTACCCGTCCTTGATGGGGACGCAATACGCGAATGATCCGATCCATATCAATCGTGCCATAATTTACGCCAGTAAAATACGCATCCCGCAACAAATAATCCATGCGGTCGGCATCCAGCGGACTGGATACTAGATTCACTACGACCGCTTTCTCGTAATCCTTGCGAATGACCGCAGCCACCTTTTCCGAAAAGCCCGGCTCGGCATCTTCAAGCACACGATGAATTTCTGTATCTTCTAATAGAATGCGACACGTCCATTCCTCATGGTTCATTTCAAACGCTTCTTCTATAGAATGGGAAAACGGTCCATGCCCTAGATCATGCAGTAGCGCTGCACATAAAGCGACCATTCTCTCCTCACGCGGCCAATCCTCATACCCACTTCGTTCAAACTGCGAAATAATCCGGCGCGTAATTTCGTACACACCGAGCGAATGAGAAAAACGACTATGCTCTGCACCGTGGAACGTTAGGTATGAGGTACCGAGTTGTCGAATACGACGAAGTCGCTGAAATTCAGGTGTATTGATCAATGTCCAGATCAGCCGATCTTGAACGTGAATATAATTGTGTACCGGGTCTTTGAATACCTTTTCTTCCTCCAAAGGCTCCATCGCTTTCATGCCAAAATCCTCCTTGAGCCAAACTTGATTCCAGTATTTTGAATCGTATAAAATAGAATCATGTCACTAATGTCGAACAGTGTCGTTATATGATCAGAATGTATTTCCAAATCGACAAAAGCTGTATATGTCTATATTATCGCAAAAAACGGCACTATTTTAAAAAAAATTTGCGATTTTACGCTAAAAAAGGCTTTTTTTATAATTTCTATGTTGACTGATTTGGGAAACGTTGGTATTATGAATATCATAAAAGAAAGAAATTTGTCGAAACATGACACTTTAAAACATGAATGCTTGTTCAATAATTACAACTCTGGCGATAATCAACACGATGAACTAAAGGCATCACCGCTTTTCTTTTCTTCCATTAGTTTAACGGGAACAGCCATACGAAGCCTATTCGACAAGCGAATTTAACGAATTTTATAAAAAACTAAAACACATTTGAGAGGATTGAATGATCATGATGAAATCAACAGGTATTGTAAGAAAAGTAGACGAACTGGGACGCGTTGTTATTCCAATCGAACTGCGCCGCACACTGGGTATTGGCGAGAAAGATGCTTTGGAAATTTATGTTGACGGCGAACGCATCATGCTGAAAAAATACGAGCCAGCTTGTATCTTCTGTGGTAATGCTGAGAACGTAACATACTTCAAAGGCAAAATCGTTTGTAACGAATGTATCTCCGAAATTCCTGTCCCTGTGACAAAATAAATAGAATAGGTTATAATAAAGCCAGATTCATTATATTTTATTAATTCTAACCTTTATATATCTCCTTGGACCTTTATCCGATAGCATAATCTGTCGGGTAAAGGTATTTTTTTTGCTTTCTTTTTGATACCCTCTAACTGACATTATACCCATTTCCATAAGTAGTTCCAACTGTATGGGAAAAAGGAACCTTGACCACCGGTCAGGTTCCTTTTTAATTACACATTTGCTTTTGAAATGGAGATATTTCATCGAGTTTCTTCTATATAATATATAGGTCGCTTTGCGATAACAATCTTTGGTATATTCTATGTTACGAATCGCAATGAATCAGTGCATGGACAGAGCTTGTTAGCGACTACGATCCTTTCTCTATTCGTCCAGCAACACCTGATAAATATCGCGTTTGGACAATTGACGATCCTTCGCTGTACGCTTCATTGCATCTTTACGTGACAATTGCTCGGTCTGCTCATAATGGGCAACATGCTCCGCAATCGACAATGCTTGCCACCACTCATTCGCCTCGGCAATCGCTTCCTCCTGCGGCTGTCCTTCTAGCACAATACAGTATTCGCCCAATGGTGGATGCTCCTCCAGCCATTCCAACGCTTCTTCTACTGAACCACGTAACCATTCCTCATGCCGTTTGGTCAATTCGCGCGCTAGTACGATGCGGCGGTTGCCAACATGATCCAGAATCGCTTGCAGCGTTTTGGTAATCCGATGCGGAGATTCATACAATAACAGCGTGCCTTCCGACGCACGCGCCCCTTGCAGTATATCTGCTTGTCCACGATGGTCACGCGGCAGAAAGCCGATAAAGGTAAATCGATTCGTCGATAGCCCGGATGCGATCAGAGCAGACAGCGCAGCATTCGCTCCGGGGATCGGCACAATCGCAATCCCCTGTTCCACAGCCAGCTGTACCAGTTCCTGACCGGGATCGGAAATGGCAGGCAAGCCCGCATCGCTAATCAGCGCCAGATTTTGCCCTTCCGCGATCAAGCGAATCAGCTCTGGTCCGCTATTATGCTTGTTATGCTCATGATAACTGACCAGCTTGCGCGGTGTAATCTCAAAATGGTTCAACAGCTTGCGACTTTGCCGTGTATCCTCAGCGGCGATTATATCGCATTCTTGCAACGTGCGTACTGCACGGTACGTCATATCCTCTAGATTGCCAATCGGGGTTGCGACCAGATACAGAGTACCCGGCGTTGTTCCATGCGACGGCTCCGATGCAGCAGCAAAGCTTTTTTGTACCTGTATGCTCATAAGGACTCCTTTTGCCCGTAATAAATATCCATAATTTCTGGAACATATTCATTCTGGTCATTGTAAACGATCAATGGCGGTAGTACACGCGCCTCCGGCTTACCACCGCGCATTCCCTCGATCAGCACCATATTGGCTTCCATATGCCGACGTGGATGTACAAATCGAATCCGTTTCGGCTCCACACCATATTGACGCATCATAAGCACAATGTCGACCAGACGATGAGGACGATGTACCATCGCTAGCTTACCACCATTTTTGAGTAGACCAGCTGCGGTGCGTACGACGTCCTCGAGCGTACAGCCGATCTCGTGCCGTGCCATGGCATGATGCACATTCAGCTTCACCTCGTTGCCGTTCATTGGCATATACGGCGGATTCACCGTTACGGCATCATACGTCCCATGCTCGCCCTGTAGCGGCAGTTCCTTCAGATCCTGATTGCGGATCGTAATCTGTGACTGCAATTCGTTGATCCGTACACTGCGCTCTGCCATATGCGCTAGTCGCTCCTGAATTTCTACGCCTTCAATGGACGCTGAGGTGCGCGTACTGAGCAGGATGGGAATAACGCCATTGCCAGTACACAGGTCCATCACTTTGCCACGCGGCGGAACGGCTACAAAGCGTGCCAGTAGTACCGCATCCATCGAGAAGCTAAAGACATCAGGGCTTTGAATAATATGCAGCTTGTGGGTCAACAGATCGTCCATCCGCTCGCCCAGCTGTAGCAGCTCCAGATGCTGCTCATGCTTGTTGTTTTGTTCCACTTTCCCGGTTTCCTCTCCACATCGATAAAGCCGCAGACCAGGTGCATCTGCGGCTTTGTTTCGGATTATTCGGATTTGTTCAAAAAGGACAGACAGAACAGACAGTCGCCCTCGGTACGCAGATGGCCATAGTATACATTGCAGATATGGAATCCTTCATGATACAGACGGGCAAGATTATCGTACCCCTCACCGACCACTTCGGGATGCGGATGATTATGAGGATTGCTATCTGCCAGCACTTCGACGATCTGAGGTTCGGCTGCTTCGATCTCCACCGGCACCTCTTTTTTCAATACACGGCGCAGCTGTTCGTTCTCTAGCGTCAGGCGCTGATTTTCTTCCAGCAGTTCTTTCACTGCCAGCTTGAGCCTGCCCATATCTCCGTGCATATGGTTCATTTGTGTCTCCAGTTCATGAATATACTCAAAAAGATTTTTCTTTTCCAAGTTTCCACCTCAAAAGCAGCCTTTGACGGTTTACTTCACAACGACCTCATCAAACGGCAGTTCCTTGACCTTGCTAATTTCAAAGATCTGAACGTGCACGGTCCGGGAATTAGCATTAATGCCCACCACTTTACCGTCTCCGAGCGAGGTTACGACAAATTTACCGACAGCCGGAAGTTCTTCTTTCATACTTTCATAATTATCATGCTCAAACTTGAGACAACACATCAGACGTCCGCACAGACCCGAGATTTTGGTCGGATTCAGCGACAGGCTCTGATCCTTAGCCATTTTGATTGATACCGGCTCAAAATCGCCCAGCCAGGATGAACAGCATAAAATGCGTCCACATGGACCGATACCGCCCAGCATCTTGGCTTCATCGCGCACACCAATTTGGCGCAGCTCAATCCGCGTACGGAAAATGCTTGCCAGATCCTTGACCAGTTCACGGAAGTCAACACGACCTTCCGCAGTAAAATAGAAAATGATCTTGTTGCGATCAAATGTATATTCCACATCAACCAGTTTCATCTTGAGCTGATGTTCCTTGATCTTTTTCAAACAAGTAGCAAATGCGTTTTTGGCAGCAATCCGATTTTCCTCGACGACCTGAGCATCATCCTGCCCAGCGATTCGGATAACCTTTTTGAGCGGAAGCACAACATCGTCCTCCTGCACCTGCTTGCGACCAATAACGACCTTGCCGTATTCAATCCCTCTTGCCGTCTCAACAATAACATGCTCTTCATTGCTAATCGCAAATTCGAGCGGATCAAAATAATATATTTTACCCGCCTTTTTGAAGCGGACACCTACTACGTTATACAAAAGATAAGCCTCCTCATTTGCCAATACCGTTCCTACTGATGCAAAAACGATAAGAAGAATCCCTTCTAGCTAATCACGGACATGGCGTATTTCGAAAAAGTCATTGCTCTTTCATCCGATGTTGCTTCCGCATGATGTATACACGGTCCGTTACCTGTAAGAAGTGTTCCTCTGTACCTTAGCTGCTTACCCCTATGAGAAACTGCTCCATGCAAAGCTGCCCATTAACGTTCGAGCGGAGCATTTTCTTGCATTCGGCAGCAAGCGCCATACAGGAAATCCAATGCTGCATGCTGCGGGTGTGAGCCACCTTGGAGAGAGACTCTAACTGATCTATAAAAACGATACTTTCATTTCTGCCGATCTGTATATGGATCATATCCTTGAACCACAGATGGAAAAGATCAAATACCTGTTCCAGATGATCGCCAAGTCCGCCCTTGAACAGCTTTTGCTGTGCGGTAATCAGGCTCATACTGCCTCTACCGGCGGATTCCTTCCCTAATTGTAACACTACGTTTCTAATTTCTGCAAACCAATTCTCATTCAACATTTCCCGGCATTCATCTGGGTCCGAAGCCAGATGAACTGCACAGCGAACAAGCGGCAGCGGATAATTTTCATCTGCCAGAATCTGAGTCATCTGATGATAATCCACCGCAGTGAACATCACCGGCTGTGTACGTGAACGAATCGTCGGCAAAATGGACTGAATATTCTCCGTTAGCAGAATCGCTACCGCTGGGGCAGGCGGTTCCTCGAGAAATTTGAGCAGGCTGTTTGCCGCCTGTACCGTCATTTTTTCGGCATCTCGAATAATGTAAATTTTGCGATTGCCCGCTTCCGAGCGGTATGAAAAAATCCGCTGCAATTCGCGGATTTGATCGATCTTGATGGAATTGCCGTCCGGCTCCACCAGCAGAAAGTCTGGATGATTGCCGTGTTCCATTTTGCGGCATTCAATGCACTCTCCGCAAGCTTCCTCGCCTCGATGTATACATACGAGCGCTCTGGCAAAGCTGTGTGCCATTTTGAGCTGACCACTGCCTGCTGGACCGTTAAACAGATACGCATGCGAAATCTTCTGCTGTCGCAGTCCATTTTGCAATACCCGTTTTGCCATGTCCTGCCCGATAATTTCCTGAAAAGACATAATGCCTCCTTACTCCGATCTGTACTGTTCTTCCGTTGATCAGTACAGCAGATTGACCAGCATGCCGCGAATCTCGCCCATGCGTTGCAATAGTTCAATACGACCTTCCTCGCTGCTCAGCAGCTCCTCAGCCATACTAAGTAATGCCGAATCCACTTCATCCAGCAGCTTATATTTACGACTCCGTCCGCGGCGATCAAAGCTTTGCGTTTCCTTCATCTTCACACCGCGACGTACCGTATCTTCCAAAAAGCGCTTCACCAGCATTTGATAAGCCTTCAATTCGCGCAGCGTCATGGATTTGGCAAGACGATCCCCTTGCAGCTGAATCGCTTTGAACTGGCGTTGAATCTCATCATTGGTCGCCTGAGTACCGTGATTTTGCAATACATCAGAGAAGTTCTTTTGCTGAACAACCTTATTTGGCGTTTCCGTAATAACTGGATTGCTTTTTAAAGGAGGATACCCCGGATTGATTTTCATTATAATCTTCCTTTCTGTGTGCCGAATACATTGAATCTATAGTGAATCAGACATGATTACTGTGTCCGCGTCCATTCGTTTATAAAAAAAGCCTATATAATCAGTATCGTTCAAAATGAAGGTTTTGCGAATAGGAAAATGAAAAAAATCAATCCAGTTGATCATAAAATATACATTTTGCGTCGATAAGCGATCTTGCTTCTATAATAAAGACGGACCGGCTCCACTAATGGTCACCGATCCTAGTCTTCTTACCTATTATACTATTAAACGTGTGCTGTGATGCATCAAATTGCAAGAATGTGCAATTTTTTAGACAATTGTGTTTAGAAATGCTCAAATCGCTCAACTGGCAGTACGAATACCGTCGCGCCACCTACTTGAACTTCTACCGGCAATGGCAGATACGAATCCGTTGTACCACTCATCGGCGTAACTGGTGTAACCAGCTGCTCACGAATTTTACAACTGTTGCGGATCACGTCCATGACTGCTTCGATCTGGCTGTCATCCACCCCGATCATAAAAGTCGTGTTACCCGCACGCAAAAATCCGCCCGTACTGGCGAGTTTGGTTGCACGGAAGTTGGCTTTAACCAATTCTCCGGACAAACGGTTGCTATCCTTATCCTGCACGATCGCTATAATCAGTTTCATCGTTATAGCCTCCTTTTAAGCAAAATTCACTAAACAAGCTGTTACGCTGATGCCAAACATCACTCTCGATTGTGCCTCTATACTTTATTTGACATAAGGTAGACAATATCCTTTATTTTGCCTGTTTCCCGTTCCATTCTAGTCTGTACCTATGGAATCATGCTGGGAGTCATGCTGTATAAGACGACCAATTGCCTTTGTATCAGCAACCCGCGCATGGGAACTGGAAAAGTAATAGTATACTCTATTACCCTATTTTAGCCAGCTAACTCACTGCGAGTAGGATACACATGTGGATCTAGATCAATTGGATGTTGGCAAGCGCTCTGCAATCAAGCGATCCAGCACTTCACGAATATCATAGAATACCGATTCTTCGTCCTGTTCGCCATCAATAAGCGTAAACCGATCGGCGTGCTCCTCCACCAACTGCTTGTAGCCCTCATATACCCGATGATGAAAATCAATCGCTTCTAGATCCAACCGATTAATCTCGCGATCAGTTGTCTTCGCCATAATGCGCTGCAAGCCTACCTCTGGACGTACATTGATATACAGATTCGTATCTGCCCAATATTCCTTGCCATCCACTGCAATCGCCATACGATTAATATCGAGCACCGCTTTTCCTAGTTGACGACCATGTCCCTGATACGCTAGTGATGACATCACATATCGGTCGCAAATAACGAGCTGACCTGCTTCCAGCGCGGGAATCACCTTTTGCATCAGATGCTCACGACGAGCGCTAGCATATAACAAGCATTCCGTCAGCCCACTCATCGTATTATCTACATTCAAAATCACATTGCGGATTTGCTCCGATACTGGTATTCCACCCGGTTCACGTGTAGATAGAAAGGGTACATTTCGGCTCAACAGATACGCTTTGATCCGCTCCAGCTGACTTGTTTTGCCACTTCCATCCATACCTTCAATTGCGATAAATAAACCTTTTGCTGTCATATTTAGATTCCTGCTTTCCCTAACATGTTCATCTATATTGTAACACCACGGCGTGTTCCGTGTTCCGTGTTCCGTGTTCCGTGTTCCGTGTTCCGTGTTCCGTGTTCCGTGTTCCGTGTTCCGTGTTCCGTGTTCCGTGTTCCGTGTTCCGTGTTCCGTGTTCCGTGTTCCGTGTTCCGTCATAATTGTCCATACTGTTCGATCTTATACAAGAGGAACATTTGTGTAATTTCCATAGTGCACGTCCATTAACAATATACCTTGATATACCGAAGCGAAGCATCCTCCGCTCCCTGAATCTTGATATTATGATCACGCAGCCCAAGCAGACGAGTGTGCATAGATTCGCCAATACGTTCACCCGGATACAAAATCGGAATCCCCGGTGGATACGGAATAATCATCTCCGCACATATTCGCCCCGCTGCTGCTTCCAGTACAATAGACTCCACATCCTCTGGCATCACCGGAATCATATGAAAAGCAACTGGCTCAGAAATCAGCTCAATATCAATTGTTCCATGTAGACCTGTATGCTTCAAAGAAACCATCGGCAAATGTGATTCTTCAGTAGATGTTATCTTATTCTTTTCCACTTCTGTTCTATCCTGTACAAGCTGTGTTCTACCAGATACAGGATCCTGCGAATCCACTTCATCCTCATTATATGCAGTCCAAGCAGCCGTCAAATTGACCGAATTATTCACAGCCAGATCCCTTAGAGCGTCTAGCAGTACATCTGCATCCTTCATTCGCGATCCCAAACTAAATACCAGCACTACATACCGCTCATCGCTCATCTCCGGTATACAGCCATATTGCTGTAAACGCTCCTGCAATTCGCTGCCCGACCACATTCCTGTGCGATCATAAAGCACTACTTTAAACGGATCAATCTGCCAATCGCATCCGCTCACATCCATACGCTGTTGCATACCTTTCTCAACTGTAGGGACTGCCTCGCTTATACGTCGCTTATTTGTCTCATACAATACACCAAAACGAGCCAAACGCGCATCAATATCCTTTGTCTCTCCAGACGTTCCAGCCGCTTGCACAGAAGGTACACTATCCATTGCATCGTCCGAACCTTGTACACGACTATGTTCTCCAACAGTAGCCATTGTAAAAGAAGCCTCATCCTCATTCTGCACCACAAAATGAATCTGCTGCACGCCAACAACCAGTGCATCGCGCGCTGCCAAACCTTTTTCAAACAAAGCCGCACCCTTCGTTTCCAGCACATAACGACTCAAATCCAGCGAAGCCATTAGTGGATACGAAGGGCTTGAACTTTGAAGCATCGTCAAACGTTGTTTAAGTAGATTCCGATTCAGCAGATTGCCTTGCACATGTAGCATCGCACCCATCGTCATTGCAGATAGCATTTTGTGCGTAGACTGCACCACCGCATCTGCTCCAGCTGATAGCGCACTTTGCGGAAAACGCGGATGATGACCGTAATGTGCACCATGCGCCTCATCTATCAATAAAGGCATATGATATTCATGGCAAAGCTTAGCGATGTCCGTCAAATCCCTACCCATACCATAATAATTAGGCGACGTCAGCAAAACAGCTCGCGCCTGCGGATATGTCTGTAGCGCCTGCTCAATACTCTCGGTCGAAGGAATAACAGCCAGTCCACTTTGCATATCCAGTTCCGGTGTCAAAAATACCGCTTGGGCTCCCGCCATCATCATTCCATGAATAACCGATTTGTGTACATTACGCTGCACAAGCACCAATTCACCTGGATGTGTGCATACCGTCAATAACATCGCCAAATTGCCGACTGTACTTCCACCAACTAGCCAATGCGTCTCTTCCGCTCCAAAACAACGCGCTGCCAGCTCCTGCCCTTCTCGAATGACTCCTTCTGGATGATGCAGATCGTCCGTACCTTCAATCTCCGTCACATCGATCTGAAATACATTGCGCAAATACTCCATATTCCATTCCGCATCATTATCCAACGTCGTATTCAAATGCACGTCCACATTCACGTTTGTTTCTGTATTCAAATACAACTCCGTATCCCATTCAAAACCAGATTCAGCCTTCAAAGGTATATCATGTCCCAAATCAGATACTGCTTTCTTTTGGGGATCGAATGACTCTGCAAAATAAGCACCACCATTTTTATGTCCCGGTACATGATAACTACGCTGCCCAGACTGTGCATATTGCACCAAACGCTCATACAAAGGCGCACGGATCCTAGATACATGTGGATTGGAATGGTCCTCTATCTTCACATCTTCACGCACTCCAGTATCCTTCTGCATATCCTCGATATAGCTATCCTTGTTAGATTCTGATCGTTCCTTCACCCTTGCATCCTCCACTTCTTCCTCCATCCAACATCCTGTCATTTCCATATTTATATTTATTTCTACCATCATTCACATAAATTTATTGTAGACTTCCAGTTATCCTTATTATAATTATAACAGAAGCATCCAATCTGCTTCTTTACAAGTTGCTCAACTGATATATCCTTTTTGCAGAATTATGCAAATATTACTATATCTTTTTGCCTGCTAAGCTGCTTGTAAATTGGTTCCAAAGTGCTCTCTAACCCTATTCTATTTTAACCGATATACATAAGGCATACTGTTTTCTTATCGATCCATAATCGTAAATCATACATCATCCCTATGAGTTACCTTTAAACTAGCCGTTCCTTTACCTTATATGTCTACATGTGCGCTACAAACCATATTCCTAACTGTATGTATATGAATCGAAAGGTGGATTGCAACTATATGGTAGTAGAGCAACAAGAAAAGGCAACCTTTTACCAATACAAACTCATCAAAAAATGGCCAATCACCAAAACTTGGTTTTGGACCTATCTACTGTTGCCCATCCTAGCTTTGATCGCGGAAGTCTTTTATTTCTCTTGGGAAAGTATCGGTTTCTGGCTTCTAGCATTCCCACTCGTGTTGTGGATTCAATTTGTTATTTCACGCTCCGTCCTGATCATGACCGTCAATCATCTACGCAAAAAGTGGCGCTTTCAGCTGCAATATCCGTGGATCGGTTATTTGCCAGATCAGTATATGAGCTATTCTACTTTCCGTCGTGTACTTCTACATACAACTTGGATCGGATTTTGCTTTACCGCTGTCTTATTTATGTGGCTGCCGGTATCCTTCTCCATCTCACTGGTTGTATGGCACCTATGGCTATGCCTGCCACGTATGCTGATTCTGATGCGCTTAATGCGCCAACGTAAAGACGGTATGCTCAAACTAAGCCGTGAAGATGTCTCATACTATATTAGCTAAACCTAATTAGCTGAACCTATGAAAAACAATTCAATGAAACCAATTCAATCATGGATATAACCACTACCACGCTATGGGAGAAAATGAACAACCATAGCGAGTCCAAAGTGACTATATCATGTATTGAATTGGTTTTTTTAGAACTCTTATATAAAATAAAGCTCCAAATATATGTTATAAAAACCATCACTAAACAAAATACAGTACAAGCAAAAATATACCAACGAAAACATTCACAGTATAACAAAACATATTAGAGCATATACATAAGCATAAGAGACTAGAACATACAAAAAGAGACGCTACCTCGTGGGTAACGTCTCTTTTCTGGTCTTACGTTTCGCTTGGCAACGTCCTACTCTCCCAGGACCCTGCGGTCCAAGTACCATCGGCGCTGGAGGGCTTAACGGTCGTGTTCGGGATGGGTACGTGTGGAACCCCTCCGCCATCATCACCAAACGTGCAGG
>NZ_JBFDUZ010000008.1 GCF_040719145.1 Paenibacillus sp. JQZ6Y-1 | reverse complement strand
GCCGATCACCCTCTCAGGTCGGCTACGCATCGTCGCCTTGGTGAGCCGTTACCCCACCAACTAGCTAATGCGCCGCAGGCCCATCCTTCAGTGACAGATTGCTCCGTCTTTCGTTCGTCGTCCATGCAGACAACGAAAGTATCCGGTATTAGCTACCGTTTCCGGTAGTTATCCCAGGCTAAAGGGCAGGTTGCCTACGTGTTACTCACCCGTCCGCCGCTAAGTCTCAAAGAAGCAAGCTTCTTATCGACTCCGCTCGACTTGCATGTATTAGGCACGCCGCCAGCGTTCGTCCTGAGCCAGGATCAAACTCTCCATAAAAGTGTTTGACTTGCTCATTTCTTGCTGGCGAGAACATTGCTGTTCTCTATTGTTTTGAAGAACCAAAGTTCTTCACTCACTCGTTGTTCAGTTTTCAAAGATCAAGCTCTTTCGCTTCGTTGTTAGCTTTCGTAACAACTTTTATATCTTATCATGTTGTTTTTCTTTCGTCAAGCACTTTTTTCAAGCCGTTTAGCGACCAAAATGCTTGATTTTCGATAGTTCATGACAGCTTACATTTCATCGCCGCCTCTTCGCGACAACTTTTATAATATATCATGTGAGTTTCAAATCGTCAACACTTTTTTCAACGCACTTTAGCCCGTATTAGTTAGGAGAGGATGAGTTGCTTGTTCTCTCCTTACTACCGGCGCTAAAAGTTGTTTAGTGCGAAAATAAATTTATCATAAATGGTGAACGTCGTCAACTGTATACACTCAGTTTTTTGCTTCTGGATAACGAGCACTGCGTACGTATTTAGCCAGCTCCTTTTGAGGGGCAAAACGTGCGTACATTTTGAAGATGGTTTTGTAGCGTTTATCGATAGCTTGTCGGATATCCTGGTTTAGTCGTTGATCACTAAGATCAAACAACATCTCGTCCAGTTCCTTTCGCAGCACATACGCCATTTCCTTACACTCTTTTTCATTCAATAGCATTCCAAGCATACAAAATCCTCCCTAGTTAACCCTCACTTGATATAGCGTTCTTATGAATGGACGACCGATTCCATACGCGGGATAGATAGGGTTATTCCTTATCCGTGGTAGTACTGGTTTCCGGCTAGCCCAGATAGTGATGATTTAACCTCATTTTGTATGCTTGTAAACACATCATTGGAAAAAGAGATTACAATCTATGCCTGCATCAGCCAGTACGTAATAGTACTTTCAATCACCGCGGCGACAAGCAGCATAATTACGATCCATAGTGAAGCAGGCAAAGTAGACCGAAGAAAATGACGACGTTCCTTTTTAAGTCTTTCTCTCCCTGGTGTATTCCAGGTTGTCATGGAGTCCAGAATTAGCTTTCCAAACTTCAAACCATATGCGGAAGCAATCAGAATAGCCGGAATTTCAATAATCCCATGAGGTAGTAACCCTTTGAAGATCAATTCCGCTAGATTAGCACCTTGGAGTGCAGAGACATGCAGCAGGTAACCAATGACCATACCGTTCATAACGAGAAAGATTACCGGTATTACACCAAAGAAGATTCCTAGAAAGATAATAAAGATGCTTTTGATTGCATTATTGAAAAAGATAAATAAAAAGTAGTTTAGCTCTACATGATTACCCGACTGCAATTGTTGACTGATTCCACGCAGCTGTTGCAGCTGGCTTTGTAAATAAGCACCTAGCGGTTCAACCATAATTACGCCGAGGATCATCCCAAGTACAAAAAGTACCGTTGCTAGAATGAGCATGGAAGAGTTATTTTTCAAATCATGCCAAAAGGTACGAAACGATAGCATGTCTTCACTCCCTATACATTTGATAAGATACATTGATTAAAATGGTGACTTGTTCCAATAGATATGCCGATACATCAGCATAGTACTCTAGTTATAACAAGAGACAGGGAATGGAACTGCTTTTCGCCCTGTCTCTATACACATATATTCGGATGTTCTTGTTTATCGTGATCGTTATACGGTACCCACTATACTCAAATACCGATTTCTTTCTACTTGAGTCGTTGTCGTTCAACCACGTCCATTACTCAAACTTTTGCATAACGCGGTTTGCTAGTTCAAGGTACATTTGTCCGATCTCTGTTTCTTCCGCATATACGGATGGTGAGAACTCTGGATCGGTTGCTAGATTATCTGGGGCGCCCAGTGGGATTTGTGCCAACAGATCAGTATGCAGATTTTCAGCAAGCATGCCACCGCCGCCGCGACCAAATACATAATCTTTTTGCCCATCACGCGCTTGGTAGTATGCCATGTTCTCTACGACACCGATAATTTCGTGATTTGTCTGAATTGCCATCGCACCCGCTCGTGCAGCTACAAAGGATGCAGTTGCATGTGGAGTGGTAACCAAAATCTCACGACTTTGTGGCAGCATCTGATGAACATCCAGCGCTACATCTCCCGTACCTGGCGGCAGATCAAGTAACATATAGTCCAGATCGCCCCAATCAACATCCGCGAAAAATTGACGCAGCATCCGTCCCAGCATCGGACCGCGCCAGATCACTGGATTATTTTCGCGAATGAAGAAGCCCATTGACATGACCTTAACTCCAAAACGCTCGACCGGTTGGATACGACCTTCGTCAACCTGTGGGTATTCTTCAATGCCCATCATATCCGGTACGCTAAACCCATAGATGTCTGCATCAATCAGTCCGACCTTTTTGCCGAGACGTGCCAACGAAGTGGCTAGATTGACCGTAACGGTGGATTTACCCACGCCACCTTTGCCGCTTGCGACTGCGATGAATCGTACACCAGACTCAGGATGAATGATCGGGAGATTCTCCAATCCAGCTGCATGGCCCTTCTGCTCGATCTCTTCTGCCGTAGGCTCGCGTTGTTCATCTGGAGACAGCAGTTGACGTATGGCATCCATCTCACGCTCAGATGGCTCTCTGAAGCGAATATGAACGTCGATTGGCTCCACAATTTTTAACGCCTGACGAATCTCCTGCTCTACTGATTCCTTGTACTCCTGACCAAGCTCTACACATACTACAGTGAGGGAAATACGTGTATCTTTTACCATTACATCGCGGATCAATTGCATTTCCAGGAGTGGGAATTCATATTGCGGGTCTTTCACTTTACTTAACAGTTCCAGAACATAGTCTCTTGATAGCATAATAGCGCACTCCTTATACGATGAATTTAATGGATGAATGCATACGTACTGATTACAAACCCATAGTTGTTATCATTATAGCACTGTATGCGGTTGCGTAGCGAATGAGTTGCACAGGGGTCTATACGAAAAAACCCTATACACGAATGATGAGTTTCTGTCGTTCGTGACAGTCTCACTATTCGTATAAAGGGTTGTTGTATAACAGACTATATGGTTGAGGATTAGGAAGTCACATGTTCCGCCATGCCTTCAATCAAGATCTCCGCTACTTCTGGACGAGTGAATTCCGGCGGTGGGCATTTGCCCTCACGCAGCAGACCACGTACTTTAGTTCCAGATAAGGTAAGATGTTGTTCTTTGGGATGAGGGCAAGTTTTGCTAGACGCCATGTTTCCGCATTTGGTGCAAAAGAAGCTGTGCTCAAAAAACAATGGCGTGATGTCCAATTCCTCTGCTGTAAAGTTGCTGAAGATCTCCTGCGCTTCATAGGTGCCATAATAATCGCCTACACCGGCGTGATCGCGACCAACGATGAAATGTGTGCAACCGTAGTTTTTACGCACCATCGCATGGAAAATCGCTTCACGTGGTCCAGCATAGCGCATAGCTGCTGGAAATACACCAAGGAAGGTACGATCTGCTGGGTAATAGTTTTCCAGCAGTACAAGATAGCTGCGCATGCGTACGTTCGCTGGTACATCGTCGGATTTGGTTTCACCAACTAAGGGGTTCAAGAACAGAGCATCTACAATTTCCATCGCGCTCTTCTGAATATATTCATGCGCACGGTGAACAGGATTACGCGTTTGGAAGCCTACGACTGTTTTCCAGCCTTTATCGGCAAAAATCTTACGAGTTTGAGCAGGGTCAAAATAGAATTCGCCGAACTTCTCTGGCTGAGGGCGATTTAGTACTTGAATCGGACCGCCTACATAGGTGGATGGACGACTGAATAGCTTTTGTACACCTGGATGTTCAGGATCATCCGTTTTGAAAATACGAACTGCCTCCTGTTGCTGATCTACGCTATAGATACTGCGTACTTCCAGCACTCCATATACTACTTGATCACTCTCGCCTACTAGAGCAACCTTTTCACCGATTTGTAGCTGGGAGGTAATGCTTTCATCCAATGCCAGCGTAATAGGAATACTCCATACAAGACCATTTGCCAAACGCATATCATTTACAACAGAATGATAATCAGCTTCTTCTAGAAAGCCCTCTAATGGAGAAAATGCACCTACTCCGATGAGATCAAGATCGGATACCGTCCAATTGTTAATTTGGATTTGCTTCCATTGCTTTGCTTGCTCTAGCAGTTGTTCACGTTCTTCGCCTTCTACAATACGCTGAACCAGTTTGCCGCCATGCGGTACAATTGCCGTCATTGAGGTCGCCCCTTTGTAAGTTGAATGGATAAGGTGTGCATTATTTATGAAGCCCGCATTCTGTTTTGTCGTTGCCCGACCAGCGTCCTGCACGTGGATCTTCGCCTGGCATAACCTGACGTGTGCAATATTCGCAGCCGATACTTGGATAATGGCGGTCATGTAGTGGATTATAAATGATGTCATTATCGCGGATATATTTCCATACGTCCTCTGACGTCCAATCTGCAATCGGATTAAACTTCATCAAACCAAATTTGTAGTCGTACTCAATCTTCTTCGCATTCGCACGTGTAGGCGCCTGATCGCGGCGGATACCAGTAATCCAAGCATCGTATTGTGAGAGGATGCGAGTCAGCGGTTCCACTTTGCGGATATTGCAGCATGCGTTCGGATCTACCGTCCAGAGTGCGTCACCGTGCTGGGCTGCCTGCTCTTCAGGCGTAAGCTTAGGTGCAACGCGTACAAAGTTCATTCCATAACGCTCAACCATCCGATCGCGCGTCTCATAGGTTTCTTGAAAATGAAAGTCGGTGTCCAGATAGAAAATATCTGTCGAAGGGCTGATCGTTTGCAGCATATCAACAATAACAACATCCTCTGCACCAAAGCTGCAAGCAAAGGTAAGACTATCAAAATTATCAACTGCCCAGCGGATGACTTGCTCCGCAGAAGCGTGTTCTAATTCTTCGGCTTTGATTTTGGCAAGTTCTTCTTTTTCCAAGAGATTCATGTGATTTCCCCCATCACTGAAATGTAGTTTCTTTTTTCCAAACTGGTTTTAAGTGCATAAATAAAAATGAACCTCGCTCTAGGTGACTATTCCACTATTAATCGGACCTTGGTTATTAGCATCGCTAAAGCTTAAAAGGTTATACATCTAACTCCTAAACAATGGTATAGAAAACAATGGCATAGAAAAAAGATTGGATCATGCTGATCATATATCAGCGGCTAAAACCGACTAAACTACTAAGAATTATATGTATATTATAAAAGTGGCGGAGCTGTAATTCAAGAGGAAATTAAAATATTTTACAAATGATTTTGAGAATGATTGTGAAAAAGCTGTTGATAACTCTATTTACTTCTGTAACTTTCATAAACTTCATTCACATACTCACAGAGTTATCCCCTTTATACCCAGACAATCATACCTTTTATGATTAATTTATCTTAAAAGGGAGAATATCCTGTGGATGAATGGCTTGTCAAACGAAGCGGAGAAGTTGTTATGGGGATAAGTTTTTGCATTGCAACGTGTTGCTTCTATCTATTTATATAGCAATATGTAAGCAGAGCTGGATTCCAAATAATCCACAAAATAAAAACAACCCCCTGATCGATAGGACCAGAGGGTTGCAATCGTTGATAAAGTAAATATTAACGTTTGGAGAACTGAGGTGCGCGACGAGCCGCTTTAAGACCGTATTTTTTACGTTCTTTCATACGTGGGTCACGAGTCAGGAATCCAGCTTTTTTCAGGGAACCGCGAAGTTCTGGATCTGCTTTCAGCAGGGCACGGGAGATACCGTGACGGATCGCGCCGGCTTGACCGGAGATACCGCCGCCTTCAGCGATTACGATTACATCGTAGCTACCCAGAGTTTCTGTCAGGTTCAGTGGTTGTTTAACGATCAGTTTGAGTGTTTCCAGACCGAAATATTCGTCAATCTCACGTTTGTTGATGACAATGCGTCCTTCACCCGGTACAAGGCGAACACGTGCTACCGAATGTTTACGACGACCTGTCCCATAGTATTGTACTTTAGCCATGAAACTGTCCTCCTTTTAATTATCCGCGAAGTTCGTAAACTTCTGGTTTTTGTGCTGCATGTGGATGTTCTGCGCCAGCGTAAGCTTTCAGACGCAGTTTCATTGCGTTACCTTGACGAGTTTTTGGCAGCATGCCGTGTACAGCAGCTTCGATTACACGTTCAGGTTTGTTGTTGATCATTTCCTGAGCAGTCGTTACTTTCAGACCACCTGGGTGCATAGAATGACGGTAGTATTTTTTGTCCTGCAGTTTTTTACCTGTCAGGTGGATTTTTTCGGAATTGATTACGATAACGAAATCGCCGCCGTCCACATGAGGGGTGAAAGATGGTTTGTGTTTACCACGGATCAGTGCTGCAACTTCACTTGCCAGGCGGCCCAGTGTTTTGCCTTCAGCATCAATAATATACCACTGGCGTTCTACTTCACTTGGCTTCGCGATATAAGTTGTACGCATGAGAAGTTCCTCCTTAGTCTGTTTTGAAAATATGCATTTTCATATATGATCGTTCTTTATTGGTTGTGTTATTAATACACAGTCATACAATGTTGAAATTCAGTTGGTTGTAGCTTTGGTCATGTGAATTCTTACCGGGGCTGTGGGAGAGCCGTAAGAAAACACAACTTTGATTTTACAGCATGGTTGCGCGTTAAGCAAGTATTATTTATTGTTTTTAGATACTTTTTTTGCCGAATTTGTTTCAGGCTTCAGGTTCTCCAAAATCAATCTCATCATACTGCACGCCCCACATCGTTAGCGCTTTGCTGACCGCTGTAGGACCCGCTGCACTACGGTCGCAGGCAGCAATCATGCCCGGAATATCCTCCGGTCTGTATTTGCCTTCTCCGACCTGAATGAGCGTCCCCATAATGATCCGCACCATATGCTGCAAAAAACCAGTGCCAGTAATATAAAAGTGTAAAATGCCCTGGTCCCTTGTATGCTCGCGGGTTTGCGACAAATCGATCTCCAGTCTGGTTTCCAGCACGGTACGAACATGACTTTGCTTTTGCGAATAACGCGAAGCAAAAGTCGTAAAGTCATACGTTCCTACAAAATGCCGGAACGCCTCCTCCATATGACCGACATTCAGCTTACCGGGATGATGCAACTGCATATGACGCAAAAACACATCCGGGTACTGATTGGCATTGATTGTATATCGGTACGTCTTACGCTTAGCAGAGCGACGGGAATGGAATTCCAATGACACTTCACGCGCACCCGTTACGATAATATCACGCGGCAAACGCCCATTGAGAGCGAGTGGCCAACGATCTGCCGGAATCGGTGACTCGGTTTGAAAGTTAAATACCTGACCTACAGCGTGTACGCCGGCATCTGTACGCCCAGAACCGTGAATTTTGGGACGTTCCCCAATCATAGAGGCAATTGCCTTTTCCAGATGATCCTGAACGGTATTACCGTCAGGTTGCGTCTGAAAGCCGTTATATCGAGTTCCGTCATAATTGACGGTCATACATAGATTCCGCATGGTCATCACCTTTTATATCTACATACAAAGTGAGGGAGCTCCAGGTTGGAGCCCCCTCCTTTGTGTTGTTCAACACAACCTTATTCAGACAGAGAAAAAAAGGGCTTTGTCAGAATCACGAGACCCTGTCCACCCTTCTTTATCTGCATGTTACGCGCGGTCTACCAGTTCCAGATAAACCATAGGAGCAGCGTCGCCACGACGAGGTCCCAGTTTCAGGATACGAGTGTATCCACCTGGACGCTCTGCATAACGAGGAGCCAGCTCAGCAAACAATTTTTGGATTGCATCTTGTTCACCGTTCAGAGTTTCACGACGAACATAAGAAGCTACCTGACGACGAGCATGCAGATCTCCACGTTTGGACAGGGTGATCAGCTTTTCAGCGATAGAACGAAGTTCTTTCGCTTTTGCTTCAGTCGTTTGAATACGCTCATATAAGAACAGGTCAGTTACCAGATCGCGGAACAGTGCTTTACGAGCGCTGGAGTTACGACCCAATTTTTGGTATGCCATTTTGTATTCCCTCCTTCATCAATGATTAAGTGACTATTCTTCCTGACGAAGACCAAGACCGAGTTCCTGCAACTTCTCTTGAACTTCTTCGAGAGATTTGCGTCCCAGGTTGCGGACCTTCATCATATCGTCTTCGGATTTTGTAGTCAGTTCCTGCACCGTGTTGATGCCGGCACGTTTCAAGCAGTTGTAAGAACGTACAGAGAGATCGAGCTCTTCAATCGTCATCTCAAGCACTTTCTCTTTTTTATCTTCCTCTTTTTCGACCATAATTTCAGCATCTTTTGCTTCGTCAGTCAGACCGACGAACAGCATCAGGTGCTCGCTCAAAATTTTGGCGCCCAGACTAACTGCTTCTTCAGGACGGATGCTGCCATCTGTCCAAATTTCAATAGTTAACCGGTCATAGTTCGTTACTTGACCAACACGTGTATTTTCGATGCCATAGTTAACACGGGAGATCGGAGTATAAATCGAATCGATTGGAATCACACCGATTGGTTGATCCGCACGTTTGTTTTTATCTGCCGATACATAACCGCGACCACGGTTTGCAAAAATACGCATGTGGAGTCTCGAACCTGGAGCAAGAGTCGCAATATGAAGATCCGGGTTAAGGATTTCAACATCGCTGTCTGCACGGATATCTCCTGCAGTGACTACTCCTTCTCCATCTGCGTCAATCTCCAACAATTTTTCTTCATCAGAGTGGATTTTCAGCGAGAGGGCCTTGAGGTTCAAAATGATCTCGGTAACGTCTTCCATTACGCCTTGAACCGTTGAGAACTCGTGCAATACACCATCGATTTGAACGGATGTTACTGCCGCTCCCGGAAGAGAGGAAAGCAAAATCCGACGAAGTGAGTTGCCAAGTGTTATGCCGTAACCACGTTCGAGAGGTTCTACGATGAACTTGCCATAGGTTCCTTCATCATTTACATCTACGGTCTCAATTTTCGGCTTTTCGATTTCTATCACTGCAATATCCCTCCTTCAAAACGTCGCTTCAGTGAAACTGTCGCTAAAACTTTATTCATTAGACATGCAGTAGTTCCCGGTAAGCTCGAAGCTTCTTCCGGGAGGCTCACCACACTAGCAGAGACATGCTTCGATTATACGCGACGACGTTTTGGCGGACGGCATCCGTTATGCGGGATTGGAGTTACATCTTTGATCATGTTAACTTCCAGACCAGCTGCTTGCAGAGAACGAATCGCTGCTTCGCGGCCTGCGCCAGGACCCTTAACCATAACTTCAACAGCTTTCATGCCGTGCTCCATAGCTGCTTTTGCTGCAGTTTCAGCTGCCAGTTGTGCTGCGAATGGAGTGGATTTACGGGAACCTCTGAATCCAAGACCGCCGGAGCTTGCCCAGGAAATAGCGTTGCCGTGAGGATCCGTAATAGTAACGATTGTATTGTTAAACGTGGAACGGATGTGTGCCACGCCAGATTCGATATTTTTACGGTCGCGACGTTTTGTACGTACGACTTTTTTCGCTTTAGCCATTGATCATTAACCTCCCTTACTTCTTCTTGTTCGCTACTGTGCGACGAGGACCCTTACGTGTACGAGCATTTGTTTTGGTACGTTGTCCACGAACCGGCAGACCACGACGGTGACGAACACCACGGTAGCATCCGATTTCGATCAAACGTTTAATGTTCAAAGAGATCTCACGACGAAGATCACCTTCTACTTTTTTACCTTCAATTGCTTCACGCAGTTTTCCTACTTCATCTTCAGTCAGATCGCGGACACGAGTGTTCAGGTCAATACCTGTTTCACTCAGAATTTTCTGAGAAGTCGTTTTACCGATTCCGAAAATATATGTCAAGGCGATCTCAACGCGCTTATCACGTGGTAAATCCACACCAGATATACGTGCCATTACGCTACACCTCCTCGATTAATTAACCTTGCTTTTGTTTGTGTTTCGGGTTTTCACAAATAACCATTACATTCCCTTTGCGGCGAATGACTTTGCATTTTTCGCAGATGGGCTTTACAGAAGGTCTTACCTTCATGTTAATTACCTCCTTAAGCTTTACGGTTGTAAAACTTATTTCGTCAGCATTTTATCTGCAGCACAAATGAGTCCACATAAGTATCTATTATAGCACACTTTTATGCATTTGTGTTCTATTTACGATAAGTTATACGACCTTTTGTCAAATCGTAAGGCGACAGTTGAACTACCACCTTATCTCCAGTCAGAATACGGATAAAGTGCATCCGTAGCTTACCGGAAACATGAGCGAGAATCTGATGACCATTCTCCAGTTCCACTTTGAACGTTGCATTCGGCAATGGTTCAAGAACCACGCCTTCTACCTCAATTACATCTTCTTTAGCCACAATGAGTTCCTCCTTAAACCGTATTGTTTTCGGCAGATTCGACAAACTTGGCAACTGCATGACGCAGCTTTCCATTTGTGACCCGTCCGCTTTCTTGCAAACTGTTTACTACTTCGCTGCTGATCACCGGCATCAGCTCCAGATGAAGAATACTCTTCTTCTTCGGCTGGTCAAACTTACGTTTGTGTCCGTCGGCGATATAAACAAATTTCTCATCGAAAATCCCAATGATTACAGCAGGCTGGCCAGCTCCCTTACCTTTTGAAACTCTCACAATTTGACCGACCTGCGGGGATGTTCCTGTTTTCAACAAAATCACCTACGCATTAAGTTTTGTGAAAATCTCCATACCGTCCGGTGTTACCCCAACCGTATGTTCAAAATGGGCACACAGCGAGCCATCAACCGTAACTACGGTCCATTTGTCTTCCAACGTTTTAACATGCCGTCCGCCAGCGTTCACCATCGGCTCGATTGCAAGGACCATGCCTGGCTTGAGACGAGGACCCCGATCTGCAATTCCGTAATTCGGAATCTTTGGATCTTCATGCAATTTGGTTCCAATACCGTGACCTACGTACTCTCGTACGACAGACATACCGGCATCTTCGATAAAACGCTGTATCGCATGCGATATTGTAAACAGACGAACATCCGGCTTCACCAGCTCCAGACCCGCAAATAAAGCTCCCTCTGTTACTTCCAGAAGACGCTTAGCTTCGTCGGAAATCTGTCCGACCGGATATGTCCATGCCGAATCACCATGATACCCTTGATACTGGGCTCCAATATCAAAAGTAACAATGTCGCCCTCTTGCAGTTTGCGTTTGCTTGGGAATCCATGAACGAGTTCTTCGTTCACCGAAGCACAAATACTGGCTGGAAAACCATTGTATCCTTTGAATGACGGCAAGGCGTCCTGGCTGCGAATGTAACGATCCGCAATCATATCGAGCTCTTGCGTGGTAATGCCTGGCTCAATGTGCTGCTTGATTAGAGCATGGGTTTCAGCGACGATACGCCCTGCTTCCCGCATAAAGCCAAGTTCTGTTTCGGATTTGCAAATGATCATTTTGCTTAACCCCGAAGCAGTGACACAATATCGGATGATACCTGGTCAATGCCCTGTTCGCCATCAATGTCTCTTACCAAATCCTGATCACCGTAGTACGACAGCAGCGGTGCAGTCTTGTTACCATACTCATCAAGACGCGTTGCTACGCTTTCCTCGTTGTCATCCGGTCTTTGGTAGAGTTCACCACCATCCAGGTCGCAGATGCCTTCCTGTTTTGGCGGATTGAAAACAATATGATAGGTAGCGCCGCATGTTCTACAAATGCGTCGTCCGGTAATACGAACGAGCAGCTTGTCGCGGTCTACTTTCAAATTGATTACGTGGTCCAGCTTGCGGTTCATTGCTGCCAGCATTTTGTCGAGCGCTTCAGCCTGAGCCAGCGTTCTTGGATAACCGTCAAGCAAAAAACCTTTTTCGCAATCGGGTTGAGCGAGTCGCTCCTCCACGATTCCGTTTGTTACATCATCCGGTACAAGCAAGCCTTGATCAATATAGGACTTGGCTTTTACTCCGATTGGAGTTTCCTGTTTGATCGCCAGACGAAAAGCATCGCCTGTTGAAATATGAGGAATGCCGAGTTCCTTTACGATTACTGCAGCTTGTGTTCCTTTTCCTGCTCCCGGAGGTCCAATGAATAGGATATTCACGCTACATCACTCCCCCCAAAACGACTTTTGCAAGAACAGCACGGAAAGGTGCCGGTTAGAACGGGATCACCCATTCAGCCGGAACCTGCCGTCTATTTATTGATAAAACCTTTGTAATGACGTTTAATAAGTTGGCTTTCGATCGTTTTCATCGTATCCAGTGCAACACCGATTACGATAAGAAGCGATGTACCACCGATTTGAACCGATTTCGGCAAACCGGAGATTGCCCCGAGGAATACCGGCAGTACCGAGATGATCGCAAGGAACAGGGAACCTGTCATCGTCAGACGCGTCATAACTTTCGTCAGATACGTTGCCGTAGGTTTACCTGGACGTACGCCCGGAATATAACCACCGTTCTTCTTCATATTATCCGCCATTTGCGTAGGATTCATTTGCACAAATGTATAGAAGAAAGTAAAGCCTATAATCATTACTACATACAGGACCATACCAAGCGGTTTGTCATACCACAGATTTGCGGTAATCCATTTTGCCCAGCCGTGTGTGGACCAGAAGCTTGCAATAATGATCGGGAATTGAAGCAGGGATACAGCGAAGATTACAGGGATAACACCAGCCGAATTGATCTTCAGTGGGATATGTGTATTCTGACCGCCATACATTTTGTTGCCTACTACGCGTTTTGCATATTGTACTGGAATTTTACGAATACCCTGTTGGATAAAGATAACGCCCACTACGATCAAAATCACGACGAGAACAACAACAACCAGCTTAATCACATTCATGAACGTCTGGCCCTGAGCGAGAAAGTCCGATTGAACCATATCGCGGATATGCTGCGGAATAGCCGCAACGATACCTGCGAAGATGATAATCGAGATCCCGTTACCAATCCCTTTTTCGGTGATTTGCTCACCCAACCACATCAAGAATGATGTACCGGCAGTCAATACAATAGCAATCAGAGCATAACTCCAGAACGTTGCGCCTGGAATCATCTCTGTATTGTATAAACGGTTAAAACCGATAGACGTACCAAAAGCCTGGATCAGACCCAAAATGATTGTACCATAACGGGTGACCTGTGCCAGTTTCTTTTTACCGTGTTCCCCTTGTTTTGCCCATTCCGCAAACTTCGGAATAACGTCCATCGACAGCAACTGCACGATAATGGACGCGGTGATATACGGCATAATTCCGAGGGCAAAGATCGAGAAACGAGACAATGCACCACCGGAAAAGGTGTTTAGAAGACCGAACAATTCTTGGCCCTGGTTATTTACAGCAGTGAAAACTTCCGTATTTACTCCAGGTACTGGTACGAACGAACCGATACGGTAGACAATCAGCACCAGCAAAGTAAAAATGATCCGATTTCTAAGGTCTTCCACCCGCCATATATTCTTCAGGGTCTTGAACATTAGATCACCTCGGTTTTACCGCCGGCAGCCTCGATCTTCTCTACCGCAGATTGAGAGAACTTATTCGCTTTTACATTCAGTTTTACAGTCAGATCACCGTTACCCAGGATCTTGATTCCGCTTTTCGTATTTTTTACAATACCTTGCTCAACCAAGAATGCCGGAGTCACTTCAGTATCAGCAGCCAGACTGTTCAGCTCAGCTACGTTTACCAGAGCATACTCTTTACGGGTAGGGTTAACAAATCCACGTTTCGGCAAACGACGATACAATGGGTTTTGTCCGCCTTCAAATCCTGGACGAACACCGCCGCCAGAACGGGAGTTTTGTCCTTTGTGACCACGACCCGATGTTTTACCTGTACCGCTACTAGTACCACGACCTACGCGTTTGCGTTCTTTGCGGGAACCAGGAGCTGGTGAAAGCTCATGCAATTTCATCGTTCGTTGCACCTCCTTATTGATAATAGGCTAATCTTTCGATCAATTAGCCTTGAATTTCTTTTACAGATACCAAGTGTTTTACCTGGTTAACCATGCCACGGATTGCAGCGTTATCTTCTTGAACGACCGATTGGTGCAGCTTACGCAGACCCAATGTTTTCACAGTAACACGTTGTGTTTCTGGACGACCGATCACGCTACGTACGAGGGTAATTTCCAATTTAGCCATGAGATTCCCTCCTTAACCGAGCAGCTCTTCGATTGTTTTTCCACGCAGTTTAGCTACGTCTTCGGCACGTTTCAGGCGAGACAAGCCTTCCAGTGTAGCGTTAACCATGTTCATGGAATTCGAAGAACCCAGGGATTTTGTCAAAATGTCACCTACACCAGCAAGTTCCAGAACGGCACGAACTGGACCACCAGCGATAACACCAGTACCTTCGGATGCTGGTTTCAGCATTACGCGGCCTGCACCGAATTTACCGTTTACCAGGTGAGGAATAGTTGTTCCTACGAGTGGAACGTGGATCAGGTTTTTCTTGGCATCTTCGATACCTTTACGGATCGCATCAGGTACTTCGCCAGCTTTACCCAGACCAGCACCAACCCAGCCTTTACCGTCGCCTACTACTACCAGCGCGCTAAAGCTGAAACGGCGTCCGCCCTTAACTACTTTAGCAACACGGTTGATATGAACTACTCTTTCAGTCAGTTCCAAAGTGTTTGGATCAATACGCAAGTCGTTTACCTCCTTTTTGCAATGGTTTAGAATTGAAGACCCGCTTCACGAGCAGCATCCGCCAGGGCTTGAATCCGTCCGTGATACAAGTAGCCACCGCGATCGAATACTACAGCTTCGTGTCCTTTTTCTTTTGCACGTTTAGCGATCAGTTCGCCAACTTTTGCAGCAGCTTCTACGCTACCACCGTTAGCAATCTCGCCAACTTCTTTATCAACAGTGGAAGCAGAAACCAGAGTTACGCCTGCCACGTCATCGATCAGTTGAGCATAGATGTGCTTATCGGAACGGAACACGTTCAAACGTGGACGCTCAGAAGTACCAGTGATGTTCTTACGAACACGCAGATGTCTTTTCAGACGAGCTTTATTTTTATCAGCTTTAGTAATCATGACTGTATATTTCACTCCCTTCATTATACATAAGCTAGCTTGAGGTTAAGCTGCTTGGGGTAATGAGCCATTATCCCCTAGCTTATTTCTTCTTACCAGCTTTACCTTCTTTACGCAGAATGCGTTCGCCTTCGTATTTGATACCTTTACCTTTATAAGGTTCTGGTTCACGTACGGAACGGATTTTCGCAGCATAAGCGCCTACGCGCTCTTTGTCGATACCGTTAACTACGATACGAGTGTTCGAAGGAACATCAAATTCGATACCAGCTTCCGGTGTGATTTCTACCGGGTGAGAGTAACCAACGTTCAGAACGATTTTCTCGCCGGATTTGCTTGCGCGGTAACCGACACCAACCAGTTCCAGGGCTTTGGAGAAACCAGTAGTTACTCCGCTAACCATGTTGCTTACTACGCTGCGTGTAGTTCCGTGCAGGGAACGATGCAGTTTGTTGTCAGAAGGACGCTCAATCGTGATCACGTTACCTTCAACGACTACTTTCATATCTTTGTGAAGTTCGCGAGACAGGGATCCTTTCGGACCTTTTACTGTCAGAGTAGTGTTGTTCAGAGTTACCTCTACACCACTTGGTACTTCAATTGGTTTACGACCAATACGGGACATTGCATTGCACCTCCTTATTTTATGACGTTAATTACCAAACGTAACAAACGACTTCGCCGCCGCTTTTCGCTTGACGAGCTTCTTTATCAGTTACTACTCCGTTGGAAGTAGAGATGATCGCGATTCCGAGTCCACCAAGAACACGAGGAACCTCGTTGCTCTTTGTGTAAACACGAAGTCCTGGTTTACTGATACGTTTCAGACCAGTAATTACGCGTTCGTTATTTTGACCGTATTTCAGGAAAATACGGATAATTCCTTGTTTGTTATCCTCAATGACTTCAGCATCACGGATGAAACCTTCACGTTTCAGGATATCAGCGATTTGCTTTTTCATTTTGGAAGCTGGAACTTCAACCGTTTCGTGACGCACAGTGTTGGCGTTACGAATACGTGTAAGCATATCAGCAATTGGATCTGACATAGACATGTGTGTGAACCTCCTTCCTGTTAATCAATGGTTTACCAGCTTGCTTTTTTCACGCCAGGAATCTGGCCTTTGTACGCCAATTCACGGAAGCAAATACGGCAGATTTTAAACTTTTGCAATACGGAATGTGGACGACCACAACGTTCGCAACGAGTATATGCACGCACTTTGAACTTCGGAGTACGTTGTTGTTTTACTTTCATTGAAGTTTTAGCCACTTCGCCTGACACCTCCTAAATATTTTCGGAGAAAAAGGGGCTTATATTAGAACCCCGTACATTTCACATCTTATTTTACGAAAGGCATTCCCAGTTGAGTCAGCAGTTCGCGAGATTCTTCGTCTGTTTTTGCAGTTGTTACGATAACGATATCCATACCACGTACTTTATCAACTTTATCGTACTCGATCTCCGGGAAGATCAGCTGCTCTTTCAGACCCAGTGTGTAGTTACCACGACCGTCAAACGCTTTGGAAGAAACACCACGGAAGTCACGTACGCGAGGCAGTGTGATGTTAACCAGTTTGTCCAGGAAGTAGTACATACGATCGCCACGCAGTGTTACTTTAACACCGATAGGCATACCTTCACGCAATTTAAATCCAGCGATGGATTTTTTTGCGCGAGTGATTACTGGTTTTTGACCAGCGATCATTTGCAGTTCGCTAACAGCGGAATCCAATACTTTGGAGTTCGATACTGCTTCACCAACACCCATATTGATTACGATTTTTTCAACTTTTGGTACTTGCATTACTGTACTGTAGTTGAACTTAGTAGTCAGGGCTGGCACGATTTCATTCAGGTACATATCTTTCATTCTTGAAGCCATTCTGGAAAGTCCTCCTTTCTTTAAGGAAAATTATTAATCGATAGTATCGCCGGAGCGTTTAGCTACACGAACTTTTTTGCCGTTGTCCAATGTTTTGTAACCAACGCGGGTTACTTTCTTTCCGTCCTTAGGATCAACGTGCATTACGTTAGACACGTGAATAGGCGCTTCTTGCTCGATGCGTCCGCCTTGCGGGTTCAGCTGAGACGGTTTTTGGTGTTTAGTAATCATGTTCACACCTTCAACCAGCACGCGGTTTTCACGAGGGTAAGCAGCGATGATGCGACCTTTTTTACCTTTGTCTTTACCGCTGATTACGATAACAGTGTCATCCTTTTTAACGTGCAGCTTGTTGTTGTGGGATTCCAAAACTTTTTTCACTTTAGCCATTTCTGTACACCTCCTATAACTCACTCAGGCACAGAGCCTTATATCGATATCGTTTAGATGACTTCCGGAGCCAGGGAAACGATTTTCATGTAATCACGGTCACGCAGTTCACGAGCAACTGGTCCAAAGATACGAGTACCACGAGGGCCTTTATCGTCTTTGATTACCACTGCTGCATTCTCATCAAATGCGATGTAAGAACCGTCTTTACGACGTACAGAGCTCTTCGTGCGAACAACTACTGCTTTCACTACATCACCTTTTTTGACAACGCCGCCTGGTGTTGCTTGTTTTACAGAACAAACGATAGTATCACCGATTGCAGCTGTACGACGTCCAGTACCACCGAGTACGCGGATACACATCAGTTCTTTTGCGCCAGAGTTATCGGCTACAGCCAAACGTGTAAATGGTTGAATCATTGTTAGTTCCTCCTTCCGGGCAGCTTATCGTAATCATCAAATGATGATTGCTTCTTCTACTACTTCCACGAGTCTCCAGTTTTTGTCTTTCGACAGTGGACGAGTTTCCATGATTTTAACGATATCACCGATTTTCGCAGTGTTGTTTTCATCATGAGCTTTGAATTTCTTAGTGTACTTGATACGTTTGTGGTACAGATCGTGTTTTTTGTAAGTTTCTACAGCAACAACGATAGTTTTGTCCATTTTATCACTGACAACTTTACCTACCTGTACTTTACGGGCATTGCGTTCGCTCATAGTGTGCCTCCTCCCTTGCTGACGGGCATCAACAGTCCGTCAAATATTGGATTATGAAGTAATTCCGAGTTCTCTTTCACGTACTACTGTTTTAGCACGTGCAATTTGCTTGCGAACAGCGCTAATACGAGTAGGGTTATCCAATTGACCGGTAGCAAGTTGAAAGCGCAGGTTAAAGAGTTCCTCTTTAAAACCAGCAATCTTTTGCTCGATTTCAGCAGTGGTAAGGTTGCGCAATTCATTAGCCTTCATTTGCTTCACCACCCAATTCTTCACGTTTCACAAACTTAGTTTTAACTGGCAGTTTATGAGAAGCCAGACGCATCGCTTCGCGAGCGATTTCTTCAGATACGCCAGCAAGTTCAAACATAATTTTTCCTGGTTTTACGATGGCAACCCATTTCTCAACGTTACCTTTACCACTACCCATACGAACCTCAAGAGGCTTTTGAGTGATTGGTTTGTCCGGGAAAATCTTGATCCATACTTTACCACCACGTTTGATATAACGAGTCATAGCAATACGGGCAGCTTCGATTTGACGGTTCGTGATCCAAGCAGGCTCGAGAGACTGCAGACCGAATTCGCCGAAGTTCAGTTCAGTACCGCCTTTAGCGCGTCCTTTCATACCTGGACGATGCTGTTTACGGTGTTTTACACGTTTAGGTACCAACATGATTAGTTGCCTCCTTCCTGAGCAGCTTGTTTCTTAGCCGTAGGAAGAACCTCGCCACGATAGATCCATACTTTTACGCCGATGCGGCCGTAAGTTGTATGAGCTTCAGCTGTACCATAATCGATATCAGCACGAAGTGTATGCAGTGGAACAGTTCCTTCGCTATAACCTTCGGAACGGGCGATTTCAGCACCGCCAAGACGTCCGCTAACGGCTGTTTTAATACCTTTAGCGCCAGAGCGCATAGTTCTTTGAATCGATTGTTTCAGAGCACGACGGAAAGAAACACGACGTTCCAGTTGTTGTGCAATGCTTTCTGCAACGAGAATTGCATCCAGCTCTTGGTTTTTGATTTCGGAAATGTTGATGTGAACTTTTTTACCGCCTGCAATTTTAGTAACTTCGTTACGAAGTACTTCAACTTCAGAACCACCGCGTCCGATAACCATACCTGGTTTCGCAGTGTGGATTGTTACGTTCACACGATTAGCCGCTCTCTCGATTTCGATACGGGAGACAGCGGACTCTTTCAGTTTTTTCTTCAGGTATTCACGAATCTTAACGTCTTCCAGAAGAAGATCGCCAAAATCTTTACCAGCGTACCATTTAGATTCCCAGTCACGGATAATACCTACGCGCAATCCGATGGGATTTACTTTTTGGCCCACACGTTTTCCCTCCTTTTATTTTTCAGTTACCACCAAAGAAATGTGGCTTGTACGTTTGTTGATCTTACTAGCGCGACCCATCGCACGGGGACGGAAGCGTTTCAGAGTAGGACCTTGGTTTACGTAAGCTTCGGAAATGAACAGGTTGTTCACATCCATAGACTCGTTCTTCTCGGAGCTGATGAACTCAGCATTAGCGATTGCGGAGTTGAGCAGTTTCTCAACTACCGGAGACGCAGATTTTGGTGTATGACGCAGAATTGCGATCGCTTCACCAACTTGCTTACCGCGGATCAGATCAACAACCAGTTGAACTTTGCGCGGAGCGATGCGTACAAACTTTGCATGTGCTTTCGCTTGCATTGCGTGACCTCCTCTCTTACTGTTACTACTCTATATTAACGTCTTGTTTTTCTGTCATCGTCAGTGTGACCTTTGTACGTACGTGTTGGTGCAAACTCACCGAGTTTGTGTCCAACCATATCTTCCGTTACGTATACAGGCACGTGCTTGCGGCCATCATAGACTGCAAATGTATGTCCGATGAATTGTGGGAAAATTGTAGAACGACGGGACCATGTTTTGATCACTGCCTTTTTGCTGTCGGCATCCAGAACTTCTACTTTTTTCAGCAGATATCCATCCACGAAAGGACCTTTTTTAAGACTGCGGCTCATATATTGAATCCTCCCTTCACTGTTCGTCAATCCGTTACATCAGTCACGCACAAAGATTATTACTTCGTGCGGCGACGAATGATGTATTGATCGGAAGCTTTACCTTTTTTACGAGTTTTGTAACCCAGAGTTGGTTTACCCCAAGGCGACATTGGAGATTTACGACCGATAGGAGCTTTACCTTCACCACCACCGTGTGGGTGATCATTCGGGTTCATAACTACGCCTCGAACTTGTGGACGTTTGCCCAACCAGCGGTTACGACCAGCTTTACCGATTTTGATCAATTCGTGATCTTCGTTACCTACGGAACCGATTGTAGCGCGGCATACTTTCAGTACACGACGTACTTCACCGGAAGACAGGCGGATAGACACGTATTTTTCTTCTTTACCAAGCAATTGGGCTTCCGTACCAGCTGCACGTACCAGCTGACCACCTTTACCTGGTTTCAATTCGATGTTGTGGATAACTGTACCAACCGGAATGTTTTCCAGTGGAAGGGAGTTACCGATTTTGATATCAGCGTCCGCGCCGGAGAATACTTGATCTCCAACTTTCAGGCCTTTTGGAGCGATGATATAACGTTTTTCACCATCTGCATAGTGCAGCAGCGCGATGTTGGAAGTACGGTTCGGGTCGTACTCGATTGTAGCAACGCGACCTGGTATTCCATCTTTGTTACGTTTGAAGTCGATGATACGGTATTTACGTTTGTGTCCGCCGCCGTGGTGACGAACTGTAATTTTACCTTGGTTATTGCGACCAGCTTTTTTGAAAAGCGGAGCCAGCAACGTTTTCTCCGGTTGATTCGTTGTAATCTCTTCGAATGTAGAAACACTCATATTACGACGAGCCGGCGATGTCGGTTTGTACTTTTTAATAGGCACAGGTTGTCCCTCCTTACTCTACAGATTCAAAAAACTCTAGCGGTTTGCTATCGGAAGTCAATGTTACGATCGCTTTTTTCCATTCGGAAGTATAGCCATTGTAACGACCATAGCGTTTTGGTTTAGCAGGCATGCGAAGAGTGTTAACTTTCGACACTTTCACTTTGAAGATTTCTTCAATTGCCTTTTTGATTTCGGTTTTGTTAGAACGAATGTCTACTTCGAAAGCATATTTCAATTCGCTCATATACTCAGCAGTGCGCTCAGTAATTACCGGACGCTTAATGATATCACGAGGATCCTTCATTACGCGAACACCTCCTGTACCTTCTGAACTGCATCCTTAGTCAGAATCAGTTTGTCGTGAACGAGCACGTCGAGAACATTCACACCATCAGCTGCAACAAATTTAACGCCTGGGATGTTACGAGCGGACAGAGCAACATTGTTGTCGTATTCCGGAGCAACGATCAGTGCTTTACGGTCTACTTTCAGGTTGTTCAGAATCGCTAAGAATTCTTTCGTTTTTGGAGTGTTCAGAGTCAGAGCATCCAGAACGATGATTTCGTTAGCAATTACTTTGGAAGACAGAGCCGATTTGATCGCCAGACGACGAACTTTTTTAGGCAGTTTGAAAGCATAGCTACGCGGAGTCGGTCCGAATACTACGCCGCCGCCTTTCCATTGTGGAGAACGGATAGAACCCTGACGGGCACGTCCAGTTCCTTTTTGTTTCCAAGGTTTGCGTCCACCACCGCGAACTTCAGAACGTCCTTTAACTTTGTGAGTACCCAGACGAAGGGAAGCGCGTTGCATAACAACTGCATCGTGGAGCACACTAGCATTAGGTTCGATACCGAATACGGAATCGCTCAATTCGATTTCGCCAACTTGGCTACCATCGATACTATAAAGTGCTACTTTTGGCATTTCATGTTCCTCCTTTCTTTTTTACTTATTTTTTCACCGTTTCTTTTACTTTAACGAAACTGTTTTTAGGGCCCGGGATGGAACCTTTAACAAGGATAACGTTACGCTCAGCATCCACGCGGATAACTTCAAGACGTTGGATCGTTACTGTATCATGACCCATATGTCCTGGCAGACGTTTACCTTTTGGTACACGGTTAGCCTGGATGGAACCCATGGAACCTGGTCTACGATGGTAACGGGAACCGTGGGACATTGGTCCGCGGCTTTGGCCCCAACGTTTGATAACGCCGGCAAAACCTTTACCTTTAGAAATACCCGTTACATCAACGAATTCACCTTCAGCAAACAGATCTGCTTTCAGTTCCTGGCCAACCTCGACACTAGCGAGGTCAACACCGCGAATTTCGCGAACGTAGCGCTTAGGCACAGTGTTTGCTTTAGTAGCATGTCCTGCTTCCGGTTTGTTTGCACGACTTACTTTCTTGTCTGCAAAACCGATTTGTACCGCTTCGTATCCGTCATTTTCCAGGTCTTTCTTTTGCAGCACCACACATGGGCCTGCTTCGATAACCGTTACAGGAATGACGTTACCTTCTGCGGTAAAGACTTGAGTCATACCCAGTTTTCTTCCTAAGATACCTTTCATGTTGACACCTCTTTCTACTTTCCGTAGTACCACAATCTATGTGGATTACAATTTAATTTCGATATCTACGCCAGACGGTAAGTCCAGACGCATCAGAGCATCCACAGTTTGTGGAGTTGGGTTTACAATGTCGATCAAACGTTTATGTGTACGTTGTTCGAATTGTTCACGAGAATCTTTGTATTTATGCACTGCACGGAGAATAGTGATTACTTGTTTCTCAGTTGGCAGCGGGATCGGTCCCGATACTCCTGCGCCGGAACGTTTAGCCGTTTCAACGATTTTCTCTGCGGATTGATCAAGAATTCTGTGATCGTAAGCTTTCAAGCGAATACGAATTTTTTGCTTTGCCATTTTTTAGTCCCTCCTTCTATCGCCCAATTTATTATCGGACATACTCCGTGAAAATTTTCCGACCGCACCGCTCATGGCAAAGGAGCCGGGTGTGTCAGTAACCTCTCACATCATCGCAACGTCTCAGCACAACATTAGTTATTATATATGATGAGACCGTATTGACGCAAGTCTTTTTTGAAACTTTCCATAAAAAAATAAGGCCCGCTTCACAATGAAGGAAGCAGACCTTATCGGACTTTCGATTAGGATACATTGTTGCTTCGTTACAATACACTGTTGCTTATTGAAAATCTTCCTTCGTCTATAAAAGACGGATCAGGAAAGATTTATTATTTGGAGATGGATGCAACCGCACCAGCGCCTACTGTACGACCGCCTTCGCGGATCGCAAAGCGTGTGCCTTCTTCGATCGCGATTGGGTTGATCAGGGATACGCTAACAGTGATGTTGTCACCTGGCATAACCATTTCAGTACCTTCTGGCAGGGAGATAACGCCAGTTACGTCAGTTGTACGGAAGTAGAACTGTGGACGGTAACCAGTGAAGAAAGGCTTGTGACGGCCACCTTCTTCTTTTGTCAGAACGTATACTTGAGCGGAGAACTCAGTATGTGGGTTAACGGAACCCGGTTTGGACAGTACTTGTCCACGCTCGATTTGAGTACGATCAACACCACGCAGCAGTGCGCCGATGTTGTCACCCGCTTGAGCGGAATCCAGCAATTTACGGAACATTTCTACGCCCGTAACAACGGATTTTTTAGTTTCTTCGTGGATACCAACGATTTCGATTTCATCGCCGACTTTAACCACACCACGCTCTACACGGCCTGTAGCAACTGTACCACGACCAGTGATGGAGAATACGTCCTCGACAGGCATCAGGAAAGGCTTGTCAGTTTCGCGTTCTGGAGTTGGGATGTAAGTGTCGATTTCTTCGAACATTTGAACGATTTTTTGAGCCCACTCACCATCAGGGTTTTGCAGTGCTTCACGAGCAGAACCACGAGTGATTGGAGTGTCGTCGCCTGGGAATTCATATTCGCTCAGCAGATCGCGAACTTCCATTTCAACCAGTTCCAGCAGCTCTTCGTCTTCAACCATATCACATTTGTTCAGGAATACGACGATGTAAGGAACACCTACTTGACGGGACAGCAGGATGTGCTCACGAGTTTGTGGCATTGGGCCGTCAGCTGCGGATACAACCAGGATTGCTCCGTCCATTTGAGCCGCGCCAGTGATCATGTTTTTAACATAGTCGGCGTGACCTGGGCAGTCTACGTGTGCGTAGTGACGGTTAGGAGTTTCGTACTCTACGTGTGCAGTAGAGATTGTGATACCGCGCTCGCGCTCTTCTGGTGCTTTATCGATTTGGTCGAATGCTACAGCAGCACCGCCATAAGTTTTGGACAGTACAGTAGTGATTGCAGCTGTCAGAGTTGTTTTACCATGATCGACGTGACCGATAGTACCGATGTTAACGTGCGGTTTATTACGTTCAAATTTAGCTTTAGCCATTTTAAACATTTCCTCCTTAAAGGTAGTGTTGTGTATTGATATTAAGTACGGAATGTATGGAAGAAAGCGGTCAAGCCGCTCTCTCTACATCCCATAGGTAAAAACAAAGTTGGGCGTATTAGCCGTTAGCTTTTGCACTAACTGCTTCAGCAATGCTCTTAGGCACTTCTTCGTAGTGAGAAAGTTCCATGGAGAACACGCCGCGTCCTTGTGTACCGGAACGAAGTGTTGTGGAATAACCAAACATTTCGGACAGAGGTACTTTAGCACGGATAATTTGAGTACCGCTGCGGGAATCCATACCTTCGATACGGCCGCGACGGGAGTTCAGCATACCCATTACGTCACCCATGTACTCTTCTGGTACTGTAACTTCAACTTTCATGATTGGCTCCAGCAGGACAGGTTTACACTTGTCTTTTGCGGATTTCAATGCCATCGAACCGGCAATTTTAAATGCCATCTCGTTGGAATCGACATCATGATAAGATCCGTCTACAACTGTAGCTTTTACGTCTACAACCGGGAAGCCTGCAAGAACACCGTTCTTCATTTGCTCCTCGATACCTGCGAGTGCAGGACCAACATATTCTCTTGGTACGGAACCACCGACGATTTTGCTTTCGAATTGGTTACCAGTACCTGCTTCGAGAGGTTCGAATTCAACCCATACGTGACCGTATTGACCACGACCACCGGATTGACGTACGAATTTACCTTCGACGCGAGCTGGCTGACGGAAAGTTTCACGATAAGCAACCTGAGGTTGACCTACGTTCGTTTCAACCTTGAACTCACGACGCATACGGTCGATGATGATATCAAGGTGAAGCTCACCCATACCTGCTAGGATGGTTTGTCCTGTTTCTTCGTTAGTCGAAGCGCGCAGAGTAGGATCTTCTTCTGTCAGTTTACCCAGAGCAGTTGCCATTTTATCTTGGTCTGCTTTGGTTTTAGGTTCTACAGCGATTTCGATAACCGGATCAGGGAAGTTCATAGACTCCAGAATGATCGGGTTTTTCTCATCACACAGTGTATCACCTGTTCCTGTATCTTTCAAACCTACAGCTGCAGCAATGTCACCAGCGTAAACTACGCTGATTTCTTCACGGCTGTTGGCGTGCATTTGCAGAATACGACCGATACGTTCGCGTTTGCCTTTAGTGGCATTCACTACGTAAGAACCGGATTGCAGTACACCAGAGTATACACGGAAGAATGTCAGTTTACCAACATAAGGGTCGGTCATGATTTTGAACGCCAGTGCAGAGAAAGGATCTTCATCCGAAGAATGACGAACTTCTTCTGTACCGTCTTCGAGTTCACCTTTGATCGCCGGTACATCCAGTGGAGACGGCAGGTAGTCGATGACAGCATCCAGCATAGGCTGAACACCTTTGTTACGGTAAGAGGAACCACAGATTACTGGGAAGATCTTAACATCACAAACACCTTTACGCAAAGCGCCTTTGATCTCATCGATCGTCAGTTCTTCGCCTTCCAGGTATTTCATCATCAGGTCTTCGTCCAGTTCTGCAACTTTCTCTACCAGTTCCATGCGAAGCTCTTCAACAGTATCTTTCAGATCGGCTGGGATCTCGATATCTACCGGATCTTTACCCAGATCATCTTTGTACTGGATAGCTTTCATTTCAACGATATCAATGATACCAACGAAGTCGTTTTCAGCGCCGATAGGCAGTTGAATGGCAACAGCGTTTGCTTGCAGACGATCGCGCATGTCTTTAACAACATTCAGGTAGTCTGCACCAATGATATCCATTTTATTGACATAAGCGATACGAGGTACGCCATAACGGTCTGCTTGTCTCCAAACAGTCTCGGATTGTGGCTCTACGCCCTCTTTCGCACTAAATACGCCTACGGCCCCGTCCAATACACGCAGGGAACGTTCAACTTCAACTGTGAAGTCAACGTGACCTGGAGTATCAATGATATTAACGCGGTGGCCCTTCCACTGTGCAGTTGTCGCAGCAGACGTGATAGTGATACCACGCTCTTGCTCCTGCTCCATCCAGTCCATAGTCGCAGCACCTTCGTGAACTTCACCGATTTTGTGCGTACGGCCTGTGTAGAACAGGATACGTTCTGTAGTGGTTGTTTTACCGGCATCAATGTGTGCCATGATACCAATGTTACGTGTATTTTTCAAGGAGAACTCTCTTGCCATGAATAGGTACTCCCTTCAAAAATATGAATTTTTGAAAATAGGCTTGAATCCTACCAGCGGTAGTGAGCAAACGCTTTGTTCGCTTCAGCCATTTTGTGTGTGTCTTCGCGTTTTTTAACGGATGCGCCAGTGTTGTTGGATGCGTCGATGATTTCAGCAGCCAGACGCTCTTCCATTGTTTTCTCGCCGCGGTTGCGGGAGTAGTTTACGAGCCAACGCAGACCCAAAGAAGTACGTCTCTCCGGCTTAACTTCGATAGGTACTTGATAGTTAGCACCACCGACACGGCGAGCTTTAACTTCGAGAACCGGCATGATGTTCTTGATTGCCGCCTCGAATACTTCCATAGGATCATTTCCTGTGCGTTCTTGAATCAGGTTGAACGCGTTATAAAGAATGCTTTGAGCAACTCCACGTTTTCCGTCGATCATGACGCGGTTGATCAGGCGTGTAACAAGTTTGCTGTTATAAACCGGATCAGGCAGCACGTCTCTTTTGGTAACTGGACCTTTTCTTGGCATGGTTATCCCCCTTTCTCAATTATGCAGCGCAGTGATCTGCGCTAGCGAATTACTTTTTCTCTTTTGGACGTTTTGTACCATATTTCGAGCGAGCTTGCATGCGGTTGTTAACACCAGCAGTATCCAGTGCGCCACGAACGATATGATAACGAACCCCTGGTAAGTCTTTAACCCGGCCACCGCGTACGAGTACTACGCTGTGCTCTTGAAGGTTATGACCGATACCTGGAATGTAAGCAGTAACCTCGATACGGTTAGTTAAACGTACACGAGCATACTTACGAAGCGCGGAGTTCGGTTTTTTCGGAGTCATCGTACCTACACGAGTGCAGACACCACGTTTTTGTGGAGCACTCAGGTTTGTCTCTTGACGTTTCAGAGCGTTAAACCCTTTTTGCAGTGCAGGAGATTTCGATTTCTCGATTTTCGCTTGACGTCCTTTACGGACCAATTGATTAATAGTTGGCATTGTATTGCCACCTCCTTCCAATATGTTTGGCACTTTTGTAAACCGTCTGTTAAGCCCACAGACCCAGGCGGTTCATAAAAGAGCAAATGAAAAGTTCTTGCCTGCCATACGACCTGCAAAAACGTTCCTGACTTCCTTTATTTAAGAATGACAGCCATCGCACTGCCCACTTCGATACCGCATGCTTTGCCCAGTTCCTTCATCGTCTCCACATAGGTGACTTTGACGGAATGTTTGTTGCAAAGCTGTACGATTCGGGTGATCAGATGCTGTTCTGCATCCTGCGCAACATAGACTTCTTCAGCCTGTCCAAGTTCGACCATCCGCATTGTCTGCTTCGTGCCAATCTTGATGCGGGCATCCTGTAATCCTTTATCATTAGTCATCTTACGATTCCCTCCAAAAGAACAGGGATCAACGTTCTACTCACGCACCTTTGCTATAGTAGCATTATCATAGGCAAGGTGTCAATACATAAATCAATTGTAGCGAAAAGATTATTTCGTTTCAGTTCCCATTTCATTATCAACCACAAAACGGAAGCCCGACCAGAAAAAGGATTGCTCTTCTTTCTGGTCAGACTCTATTCTGTGTTGGCAGCTTCATAAACTGAAGTTACCAATAACCTGCTGCCGTATGCACAGCAGCAAGCTGTAGATCTACTACTCGACCGTTACAGTCTCCAGATTCTCTTCGTTTCCTTCGATTTGTTCCGGCTCTTCAAATTGAACGCTGCGGTAACGGTTCATACCTGTACCAGCAGGAATCAGCTTACCGATAATAACGTTCTCTTTCAGACCGAGCAGTTTGTCGACTTTACCTTTGATTGCAGCATCAGTCAGGACACGAGTAGTCTCCTGGAAGGATGCAGCAGACAGGAAGGAGTCAGTTTCCAGAGATGCTTTGGTAATACCGAGCAATACTGGTTTCGCAACGGCTGGCTCACG
Organism: Paenibacillus sp. JQZ6Y-1; assembly: GCF_040719145.1. Classification (NCBI taxonomy): domain Bacteria; kingdom Bacillati; phylum Bacillota; class Bacilli; order Caryophanales; family Paenibacillaceae; genus Paenibacillus; species Paenibacillus kandeliae. The sequence continues at coordinate 40,344 of NZ_JBFDUZ010000008.1, read as the reverse complement.
GTCAGCAATAATTGCCACTTTGTTAGCATCTTCGTATTCGTAGATGTCGACAAATGAACCTGGCAGCAGCGTTGTTTCCCCGTTATCGACGATACGGATTTTGCGCAGCATCTGTCTGATCATAACTTCAACGTGTTTATCGTTGATTTCTACACCCTGGTTACGATATACGCGTTGTACTTCTTGCAGGATGTAGTTTTGAACGCCACGGATACCTTTGATACGCAGCATTTCTTTCGGGTCGATCGAACCATCAGTCAGCTCGTCCCCTGCTTCGATTTCCATGCCTTCTCTTACTCTCAGGCGGGAACCGTAGGTAACGGAGTAAACTTTTGTTTCCGCTTCACCTTCAACCTCGATCTCACGACGGTCTTTAGCTTCACGGATTTCTTTCACGACGCCGTCGATCTCACTGATTGTCGCCTGACCTTTAGGGTTACGGGCTTCAAACAGCTCTTGGATACGCGGCAAACCTTGTGTAATATCGTCTCCGGCAACACCGCCGGTGTGGAATGTACGCATGGTGAGCTGTGTTCCTGGTTCACCGATGGATTGAGCAGCGATAATACCAACCGCTTCACCGATCTCAACGTGTTTACCAGTTGCCAAGTTACGACCGTAGCATTTTTTACATACGCCATGACGGGTACGGCAGCTCAGTACGGAACGAATCTGTACTTTGTTGATGCCAGCTGCAACGATTGCTTCCGCTTTATCGGAGTCAATCAGTTCGTTGCGGCCAACGATCACTTCGCCAGTTTCTGGGTGACGAACAGTTTCGAAGCAATAACGTCCTTCCAGACGATCGTACAGATCCTCGATAACCTCTTTACCGTCTTGGATACGTCCAACGATAAAGCCTTTGTCCGTTCCGCAATCGTCTTCGCGAACGATTACGTCTTGGGCAACGTCTACGAGACGACGAGTCAGGTAACCGGAGTCAGCCGTACGAAGGGCTGTATCCGCCAGACCTTTACGCGCACCGTGAGTAGACAGGAAGTACTCGAGTACCGTCAGACCTTCACGGAAGTTCGATTTGATTGGGAGCTCGATGATCCGACCGGATGGGTTGGCCATCAGACCACGCATACCGCCCAGCTGGGTGATCTGCGATTTGTTACCACGGGCTTTGGAGTCAACCATGAGCATGATGGAGTTGTAACGATCCATCGATTTCATCAGGATGTCAGTCAGCTCGTCTTTGGTACGGGACCAAATTTCGATAACACGGTCATAACGCTCTTCATTTGTAATCAGACCACGACGGTACTGATTGGTGATAACAGCAACTTTTTTATCGGATTCAGCCAGCAATGCGGTTTTTTCCGGTGGAACGACAACGTCTGCCACACCAACGGTAATACCCGCACGAGTGGAATACGTGAAGCCCAGTTGCTTGATTTTATCCAAAATGACCGAAGTCAATGTTGTATGGTAGATCTCGAAGCAACGTGCAATGATTGTACCGAGGTATTCTTTGCCGACAGCGCCGGTTTGTGGAACAGCCTTCATGAATTCCAGTACGTTTGTACCTTTTTCATAGATGAAGTAGTGATCCGGGATACCTTGATACAGGTTGGCACGAGTTGGTTCGTTGATATACGGGAAGGACTCAGGGAAGATCTCGTTAAAGATAATCCGTCCAACCGTAGTGATCAGCATACCTGTTTGCTGCTTGTCAGTGAAGCTGGTTTTACCCAGTGCACTTGCCGGAATAGCAACACGAGCATGCAGGGAAGCTGTGCCACGTTGGTACGCGGATACGGCTTCGTTAACGGTACGCAGAATCATACCAGCGCCTTTGGCTTCCATGTTATCCATAGTCAGATAGTAGGAGCCGAGGACCATATCCTGGGATGGTGTAACAACCGGTTTACCGTCTTTAGGGTTCAAGATGTTACCGGATGCCAGCATCAGCAGGCGTGCTTCCGCTTGTGCTTCCGCAGACAATGGAACGTGAACCGCCATTTGGTCACCGTCAAAGTCAGCGTTGTATGCTGTACATACGAGTGGATGCAGACGGATCGCGCGACCTTCAACCAGAATCGGTTCAAATGCTTGGATACCGAGTCTATGCAGCGTCGGTGCACGGTTCAGCAGAACTGGATGTTCTTTGATAACTTCTTCCAGCACGTCCCACACCTCAGGGCTTACGCGTTCAACCTTGCGCTTCGCACTCTTGATGTTGTGTGCCAGACCTTTGTTAACCAGCTCTTTCATTACGAAAGGCTTGAACAGTTCCAGTGCCATTTCTTTTGGAAGACCACATTGGTACATTTTCAGGTAAGGACCTACGACGATAACCGAACGACCAGAATAGTCGACACGTTTACCGAGCAAGTTTTGACGGAAACGACCCTGTTTACCTTTCAGCATGTGGCTGAGGGATTTCAGAGGACGGTTACCCGGACCAGTTACTGGACGTCCACGACGACCGTTATCGATCAGAGCATCGACTGCTTCTTGCAGCATACGTTTCTCGTTTTGTACGATAATGTCAGGAGCGCCCAGATCAAGCAGGCGTTTCAGACGGTTGTTACGGTTGATAACACGACGATACAGATCATTCAGGTCAGATGTTGCAAAACGTCCGCCATCCAGCTGTACCATTGGACGGATTTCCGGTGGAATAACCGGCAGTACGTCCATGATCATCCAATCTGGGGAGTTGCCAGAATTACGGAATGCTTCGATAACTTCAAGGCGTTTGATCGCACGGTTGCGACGTTGACCTTGAGCAGTACGCAGCTCTTCACGCAGGAATTCCAGTTCTTTGTCCAGATCGAGATCTTGAAGCAGTTTTTTGATCGCTTCCGCACCCATGCCTGCTTGGAATCCGTAGCCGTATTTTTCACGGTAGCTGCGGTATTCTTTTTCGGACAGCAGTTGTTTCTTTTCCAGTGGTGTCTCGCCTGGATCGGTAACAACGTAGGATGCAAAGTAAATAACTTCTTCCAGGGAACGTGGGGACATGTCCAGTGCCAGACCCATACGGCTCGGGATACCTTTGAAGTACCAGATATGCGATACAGGTGCTGCCAGTTCGATATGACCCATGCGCTCACGACGTACTTTAGCGCGTGTTACTTCAACGCCACAACGGTCACAAACGACCCCTTTGTAACGTACGCGTTTGTATTTACCGCAATGGCACTCCCAGTCTTTGGTTGGTCCGAAAATGCGTTCGCAGAACAGACCGTCCTTTTCCGGTTTGAGCGTACGGTAGTTGATTGTCTCCGGTTTTTTAACTTCTCCGCGGGACCAAGAACGAATTTTGTCTGGGGAAGCAAGCCCAATTTTCATAAATTCGAAATTGTTAACGTCTATCAAGAGACACCCCTCCTAAGGCCAAATCCTATTTATTGTAAAGCTCTGTATTCCGCACAAAACCCAATGCACCGTCCGACGAATGAGGCTGAACCGGAATACCTCCGGTTCGCCTGCATCTGTCATCGGACAATGTTGGGAATATGACAAGTGATATTAATCTACGCCGACTTCGGAGCCTTCCAAGTTCAGGCTCAGTTTATCATTGGTGTTTTCCTCTTCGTCATCCAGCTCTTTCATCTCAATTTCGTTTTCTTCCTCATTGAGAATCTTAACGTCCATACCCAAGCTTTGCAGCTCCTTGATCAATACTTTGAACGATTCAGGAACGCCCGGTTCAGGAACGTTTTCGCCTTTGACGATCGATTCGTACGTTTTTACACGACCAACGACATCATCGGATTTGACTGTAAGGATCTCTTGCAGGGTGTATGCAGCGCCGTAAGCTTCCAGCGCCCAAACTTCCATCTCACCGAAACGCTGACCACCGAACTGAGCTTTACCACCCAGCGGCTGTTGCGTAACGAGAGAGTAAGGACCAGTGGAACGGGCATGGATTTTATCATCGACCATGTGGGCGAGTTTGATCATGTGCATGACACCGACAGTGACTTCACGCTCAAACTCATCACCAGTTCTGCCATCGTAAAGAACGGTTTTACCGTTACGCTGCATACCGGCTTCTTCCATAGTGTCAAATACATCGTACTCGTTCGCGCCATCGAATACCGGTGTAGCGACATGAATACCAAGCTTCATGGCTGCCATACCGATGTGGACTTCCAGGATCTGACCGATGTTCATACGGGAAGGTACGCCCAGCGGGTTCAGTACAACCTGTACAGGTGTACCGTCCGGCATAAACGGCATATCTTCTTCCGGCAGAATACGGGCTACGACCCCTTTGTTACCGTGACGTCCGGCCATTTTATCGCCTTCGGAGATTTTACGTTTTTGCGCGATGTAGACACGTACCAGATGGTTTACACCCGGTGGCAATTCGTCACCGTTTTCTCTGGTAAATACTTTTACGTCTACAACGATACCGTCAGTACCGTGAGGTACTCTCAGGCTGGTGTCGCGAACTTCGCGAGCTTTCTCACCGAAGATTGCGTGCAGGAGACGTTCTTCCGCAGTCAGTTCGGTTACACCTTTCGGAGTAACTTTACCAACGAGGATATCGCCAGCAGCGATCTCAGCACCGATGCGGATAATACCGCGCTCGTCGAGGTTTTTCAACGCGTCTTCACCGACGTTCGGGATGTCGCGTGTAATTTCTTCAGGTCCGAGTTTGGTATCGCGGGCTTCGGATTCGTATTCCTCGATATGGATCGAAGTGTATACATCCTCTTTGACCAGCTTCTCGCTCAGCAGGATCGCATCCTCGTAGTTATAACCTTCCCAGGTCATAAATGCGACGACAACGTTACGGCCGAGTGCGATCTCGCCCATCTCCGTGGAAGGACCGTCTGCCAGGATATCGCCTTTTTTGACAATATCGCCAGTTTTAACGATCGGACGTTGGTTGATGGACGTACCTTGGTTCGAACGCATAAATTTGTGTAATTTATACTTAACAAGGTCGCCTTTGACTTCTTTGCCATCTACGTTCTCAATACGGCGCAGCGTAATTTCGCTGGCTGTAGAACGCTCGATGATACCGTCAAACTTCGTAACGATACATACGCCGGAGTCTTTTGCAGCTTTGTGTTCCATACCCGTACCGACCAGAGGCGCCTTCGGAATAAGCAGTGGCACCGCCTGACGCTGCATGTTGGAACCCATGAGCGCACGGTTGGAGTCATCGTTTTCCAGGAACGGAATGAGTGCTGTTGCCACGGACACAACCTGTTTAGGAGATACGTCCATGTAGTCAACGCGCTCACTTGGCATAGGGAGAATGTTATCTGCCTGTTTGTTATAACGGACGATAACCATCTCATCTGCAAAGGAGCCGTCTTCTGTCAGCTGCGCATTCGCCTGAGCGATTACATAGTTGTCCTCTTCATCGGCTGTCATATAGTCGATATGCTCGGTTACGCGATGCGTTTTCGGGTCAACACGACGATATGGAGCTTCGATAAAGCCGTACTCGTTAATACGAGCAAAGGTGGACAAGGAGTTAATCAGACCGATGTTCGGTCCCTCTGGTGTCTCGATTGGACACATACGACCGTAATGACTTGGATGGACGTCGCGGACTTCAAAGCCTGCGCGCTCACGCGTCAAACCACCGGGTCCGAGTGCGGACAGACGACGTTTGTGCGTCAGTTCGCCCAGCGGATTCGTTTGGTCCATAAACTGGGACAGCTGGGAGCTACCAAAGAACTCTTTGATCGATGCAATAACCGGACGTATGTTGATCAGTGCCTGTGGTGTGATGACGTTAGCATCCTGAATCGACATTCTCTCACGAACCACACGTTCCATACGGGACAAACCGATACGGAATTGGTTCTGAAGCAATTCACCTACGGAACGCAGACGACGGTTACCCAGATGGTCAATATCGTCGGTATCGCCGATACCTTGAAGCAGGTTCAAGAAGTAGCTGATCGATGCGATAATATCAGCTGGTGTGATGTTTTTGACGGATTTGTCGATGATACCGTTAGCGATAACCGATACTACTTTGCCATCTTCCAATGGGGAGAAGACACTGATGTTTTGCATCGGAATATCATTGGCATCCAGAACGCCGCCAGCTACATGATACGTTTTGAAATTCAGGTCGCCTTCCAGATATGGCATGATTTCGTCCAACAGACGACGATCTACCACTTGGCCAGCTTCCGCAATAATTTCGCCAGTATTTGTATCAATCAGCGTCTCAGCCAGCCTTTGGTTGAAGAGACGATTTTTGATATGCAGCTTTTTGTTGATTTTGTAACGACCAACATTCGCCAGATCATAGCGTTTTGGATCGAAGAAGCGTGCTACGAGCAGGCTTTTTGCGTTATCCAGTGTTGGTGGCTCGCCCGGACGAAGACGCTCGTAAATCTCGATCAGCGCTTTCTCGGTAGAGTCGGTGTTGTCTTTATCTAAAGTGTTGCGGATATATTCGTCATTGCCGAGCAGGTCCAAAATTTCAGCATCGCTGCCGAATCCGAGTGCGCGCAGCAGGACAGTTACTGGAATCTTACGGGTACGGTCAATACGGACGTAAACAATGTCCTTCGCATCCATTTCCAGTTCCAGCCATGCACCGCGGTTAGGAATAACGGTAGCTGTATATGATGTTTTACCATTTTTATCGACTTTAGTGCTGAAATAGACGCTGGGAGAGCGAACCAACTGGCTGACAATAACCCGTTCTGCACCGTTGATAATAAAGGTGCCGGTTTCCGTCATCAGCGGGAAATCACCCATGAATACTTCCTGCTCTTTGACTTCACCCGTTTCCTTGTTGATGAGACGGACTTTGACCCGCAGTGGAGCTGAATACGTAACGTCGCGCTCTTTTGCGTCGTCTACTGTATATTTAGGCTCACCCAGGCTGTAGTCGATGAACTCAAGCACCAGATTGCCAGTGAAATCCTGAATTGGCGAGATATCCTGGAACATTTCACGCAATCCTTCATCCAAAAACCACTGATAAGATTTTTGTTGGATTTCGATCAGGTTTGGTACTTCAAGAACTTCGTTAATTCGTGCATAACTTCGCCGAGTGCGTCGACCATATTGAACAAGATGTCCTGCCAACTTATACTCACCCCTTAATGTCTACTCACTTAAAAATTTCATTGCGAACTGCTGTTTGGATCACGTATAATAAGTTCATAACACAGAAGTTCACACCCACAAATAGAGAAAAGCCCTTATCGAAATGGTTCGAAAAAAGAGCACCATCAGCTATCAACGGATGTGATCCAGCGTCTACACTTGCAATTCCGGTTGAAATTCACCGAAAGAACGATTATTATACGTTTATGGGCAATATTAAACACCCTTTATAGTGCATAATTTTCGACATTTGCAGAAAACTAAAGCCAAAAAGGGCATCTTAATACTGACATTTCATAATAATATCATATTAAGCTTATGCAGTCAACTATACTGTTTCACAATTATTGCCCATTTCATTTCTGAATGGATCAAGCCTGTTCACCCTTGCCCGGTGATCAGGTTTTTTATTTGGTCGCTTTGAAGATGCGATACCCTTTATCCTTGGTTACTTCTTCTACCTCATCAAACAACTGCTCCAGCTTTGCCCAGGCTGATGGTGCGCCCTGCTTTTTCTGGATGACGATCCAGAGCGAACCGCCCGGATTCAGATGCTCATATGCTTGTTCAAAGATCGAATGCACGGTTTCTTTACCTGCACGGATCGGTGGATTGGTAATAACCACGTCAAAGGATTGTCCCGCAACAGCTTCCAAACGGTCACTGACTTTAACTTCCACGTTATCAATGTTATTCAGTCTGGCATTTTCCCGTGCAAGCTGTACAGCACGCTCATTCACATCCAGCATCGTAACATGTCCCTTTGGTGCAAGAATCGCTGCTGACAGCCCCATGGGACCATAGCCACATCCTACATCCAATACGTTGGCGTCCTCTGGGATGTGCAGTGCCTCAATCAATACGCGGCTACCATAATCAATTCCTGTTTTGGAAAAGACACCCGAATCACTGACAAAGGTAAACTTCCGTCCGCGCAGCTCTGTCTCGAGCTTGCGACGTTCGTGTGCAGCTCCCGGTTGACTGGAATAATAATGATCTCCCATATCATTCCCTCACCCTTTCCTTGTTCCTTTTTTACAAAACAAACCCCTTGAACGAATTCAAGGGGTTTGTAAGAAACAAGAGAAACTCTCTTATTTCAATTCTACAGATGCGCCAGCTTCTTCCAGTTTTGCTTTGATGGATTCAGCTTCTTCTTTAGCAACGCCTTCTTTGATTGCTTTAGGAGCGTTGTCTACTACTTCTTTAGCTTCTTTCAGACCCAGACCAGTTACTTCGCGAACTGCTTTGATTACGTTGATTTTGGAAGCACCAGCGGAAGTCAGTACTACATCAAACTCAGTTTGCTCAGCTTCTGCTGCTGCGCCGCCGCCAGCTGCTGCTGCTACTGGAGCTGCTGCAGTTACGCCGAATTCTTCTTCGATTGCTTTTACCAGATCGTTCAGTTCCAGTACAGTCATGCCTTTGATGGCTTCAAGGATTTGCTCTTGACTCATTTATAAACCCTCCATGTTGGTTTTATTTGGATTTGTTTTGGCTGTATCAGCCTGTTTTACGCCACATGGGCGTGAGGCAGAAGGAACAGTCGCTTACGCGCTTTGCTCTTCTTTCTCGGATACTGCTTTAACTGCCAGTGCGAAGTTGCGAACTGGAGCTTGAAGTACGCTAAGCAGCATGGACAAGAGACCTTCGCGGGATGGCAGTGCTGCCAGCGCTTTGATTTCGTCCGCGCTTACTACGCGACCTTCTACAACGCCGCCTTTCAGTTCAAGCGCATCGTTGGTTTTAGCAAAGTCGTTCAGAATTTTAGCTGCGATTACTGCATCGTCTTTACTGAAAGCGATAGCGGTAGGACCGCTCAGCACTTCGTTCAGTTCAGTCAATTCAGCAGACTCAGTTGCGCGGCGAACCAGTGTATTTTTCAATACCTGGAACTCAACGCCAGCTTCACGCAGTTGTTTGCGCAATTCTGTAACTTGAGCTACGTTCAGACCACGATAGTCAGCTACAACAGTCGATACGCTCTCGCGCAGTTTTGCTGCTACTACTTCTACCGCTTCCTGTTTTGCCTGGATTACTTTTGCGTTTGCCAAGTGTGGACACCTCCTGATCGTATTCTTGCTTTTCCGTACACCCCTGAATGAGCTGCGAAAAAGTGTTCCTACGGGCATTAAAAAAGCCCCCGTAGAATCACGAAGGCTTGATAAGGCGGAATGGATCGGCTGCCACCTAAGCGACAACCGTTCATCCCGTTATTCTATCAGAACACCTCGGTAGGAAATTAAGCCGCAAGCGGCACCTACTGTCTACGGTTAAACGTATTCGAATGTAATAGCACAAACAAAGTTCGTACGTAATCACAACTTTTACAGATTATCAAATGCGTTGACAGATGTCAACACTTAATTATCTGTAAGTTGCAGCGTTTACGCGCGCGCTTGGTCCCATTGTGGAAGATACCGCAATGTTTTTCAGGTAAACACCTTTTGCCGCAGCTGGTTTAGCGCGGTTCAGAGCGTCAACGAGAGCTTTGAGGTTCTCGTTCAGTTGCTCTTCAGTGAAGGAAACTTTACCGATTGGCGCGTGAATTTGTCCTGCTTTGTCCAGACGGTATTCGATTTTACCAGCTTTGATTTCTTGAACAGCTTTGGTAACGTCGAATGTAACTGTACCTGCTTTAGGGTTAGGCATCAGACCTTTACCACCCAGCAGACGACCCAGTTTACCAACTTCGCTCATCATGTCCGGCGTAGCTACGCAGACATCAAATTCGAACCATCCTTGTTGGATTTTGTTGATCATGTCCTGATCGCCTACGAAGTCAGCGCCAGCAGCTTCCGCTTCTTTTGCTTTTTCGCCTTTTGCGAATACGAGAACACGTTGAGTTTTACCAGTACCGTGTGGCAGTACAACTACGCCACGAACAGCTTGGTCTTGTTTACGAGGGTCAACACCCAGACGTACTGCTGCTTCAACAGTTTCGTCGAATTTTGCAGTAGCTGCCTTTTTAACCAAAGCAACTGCTTCAGTTGGCTCGTAAGTAGCTTCGCTGTCAATCAGCTTAACAGCTTCCAGATACTTTTTACCATGTTTAGCCATTTAATATTCCTCCTTTGTGGTATTAGCGGATATTCCTCCCACATATGTCAAATCATACGATTCGGCATAGACTGCCTCCCGAAGGAGTGCAGTAAAAACTAATAAAAATTAGTCTTCGATTGTGATACCCATGCTACGTGCTGTACCTTCAACCATCAACATTGCTGCTTCGATCGAAGCTGCGTTCAGGTCAGGCATTTTTTGTTCAGCAATTTCACGAACTGCAGAACGTTTCACAACTGCAACTTTCTTCTTGTTCGGTTCGCCAGATCCTTTTTCGATCTTAGCAGCCACTTTCAGAAGAACTGCAGCCGGTGGAGTTTTAGTGATGAAAGTGAAAGAACGATCTTCAAACACTGTGATCTCAACCGGAATGATCAAACCTGCTTGATCTGCTGTACGAGCGTTGAATTCTTTACAGAATGCCATGATGTTGACACCTGCTTGACCCAATGCCGGACCTACTGGAGGAGCCGGGTTCGCTTTACCAGCTGGGATTTGCAGTTTTACCATTTTGATTACCTTTTTAGCCATGTAAAACACCTCCTTGCGAATAGTGGTAGACGGACATCGCTGCCCTCCCACGAAAAACGCCGCAATTGCGGGCTTGCGCCGCACAGACTGCGGTAAAACCGGAAGCACCGGTCAGAATCAAAACAGATCGCTCTGTTCCAATCCCCTGTGTCATCCTAGAAACCAGCTTATATCTTTTCCACTTGAGTATAATCCAGCTCAAGCGGGGTTTCCCGTCCGAACATGTTAACATGCACTCTGAGCTTACTCTTCTCAACCAAGATTTCTTCCACGGAGCCAACAAAATTCGCAAACGGTCCAACTTTGATGCGTACGGATTCTTTGATGTCGAAGTCGATATTCTCCTTCGGCTCTTCCATACCCATATGTTTGAGAATCTGTTCCACTTCTTCTGGCAGCAGCGCAGTCGGCTTAGAGCCTGAACCTGTTGAACCGACAAAGCCGGTCACACCAGGAGTATTGCGTACTACATACCAAGAATCATCGGTCTGGATCATTTCAACAAGCACATAACCGGGGTAAACTTTACGCATGACAGTTTTTTTCTTACCGTCTTTGTTTACCAGCTCTTCTTCCATCGGAACAAGAACCCGGAAAATCTTGTCTTCCATGCCCATGGACTCAACGCGTTTTTCCAAATTGGCCTTGACCTTGTTTTCATACCCGGAATAGGTATGAACGACGTACCATCTTTTTTCCATATCAAGCCACCTGGAACCCTTCTTAAATTATCGCTTCGATCACAGCGGAAATGCCGATATCCAAAACCCAAAAATAAATGCCAACAAACAAAATCGTACCGATAACAATCAGTGTATAGTTTATCAGCTCTTTACGATTAGGCCAGCGAACCTTTTTAAGTTCAGCCCAGCTTTCGGAGAAAAAGGAAAACAAAGACTTGAAGCTTCGTGCCACGATTACACCTCCAAAAGACGATCAGGTACAAAGAATTATCCAGACTATACAGTCGGTTATATTCTTCATCCCCATGTGGTCAGGGTGGTTACGCATGTTCTCAGGCACGCCATTCTTCAAAGCATTTAAAGATTGGCACACTTAAAAACAGGCGATTTTTGGCCTACCTAAAACACTTTAGCACAGCACCCTTACCCTGTCAACGAATATTACTGTTTTGCTTTGCAAAAAAATAACATTTTTTGTTCTGTTCCGGCAACGGCATTTCCAGCGACCAGCGCTGTATTTTACAGGGAGACATACAAAATAAAAAAGACTCCGTCACAGAGTCTTCACTTGGTTGCTTGCGGCATTATTGTTCGTCCCGCACTTCAAGATACCGTTCCAGTTTGCGTTTGACACGCTGCAGTGCATTGTCGATAGATTTGACGTGGCGGCACAGATCGACCGCGATTTCCTGATAGGAACGTCCATCCAGATACAGCATTAGTACTTTGCGTTCCAGATCGCTCAGAATTTCGGACATCTTGTCTTCAAGACCCGTAAATTCCTCCTTGTTGATCACCAGTTCTTCAGGATCGGACATGGGCGAACCACAGATCACATCGAGCAGTGTACGGTCGGAATCTTCATCATAGATCGGTTTATCCAGAGAGACATAGGAGTTCAGCGGAATGTGCTTTTGCCGGGTGGCTGTTTTGATCGCCGTAATAATCTGACGAGTAATACACAGCTCGGCAAAGACTTTGAACGAAGACAGCTTATCGTTTTTGAAGTCGCGGATTGATTTATACAGGCCGATCATGCCTTCCTGTACAATATCCTCGCGGTCAGCACCGATCAGAAAATACGAACGGGCTTTGGCGCGGACAAAATTCTTATACTTGGTAATCAAGTACTCCAGCGCTTCGGAATCGCCATGACGGACAGCTTCCACAAGATCTTCATCGCTCTGGTAATCATATGGTGATACCATGATATCTTTGAGGTCGACACTCACAAACAATCCCTCCGGTTGCAACGCAAGGTCTCCGTTACCCTATAAAATATAGCATCAGTATATATTATGTAACCTCACATCGTCAACCGATTTTGCCCCATTTGACGGGAGATTACGCGCTTATTTACCGGATTCACCGTAAACCGGAACACAGGTTCGCAGATAAGCTGTCATCGGACTGACAGCCTATTCTCCCCTGCGCCATTTTTCAAACATTAGACGCTGCTGTGGATTGAGTTTGCCATCGAGCGTATTGCGATTGCTATCAAGTCGTTGCTCACGGATTCGCTGCCGAATCTCGCGTTCGCCGATCTGTACTTCGATCAATAGCTCACGTGCGGATATACGCAATGCGCCCTGACCGAAGATCACATGCTGCTCCGTCATATCGCTCGTCGCCACATAGATTTGTCTGCGTCGATGCTTCAATTGACCGACAAAACGCTCAATTGCCTCATCTGCCGTTTCCTTTTCCTTCGTAAAATACAGCTCCACGCGTCCTTGCTCGTACGATTTGCCTAATCCAGGAACTCGATAAGCATCAAATACGGCAACAACACGCTGCCCGGAAAAGGCCTGGTAATTCGCTAGCCGTTCCAGCAGTCGATCACGCGCCTCCTGAAGGCTATTTTCCGCCAGTTCCACCAGGTCGGGCCACGATCCGATCATGTTATAACCATCCACCAGCAGAACATCGCGGAGATCAGCCATATGCCTAACCCAGCGACTGACGGCGGCGGAGTACTTCGTACATGACCACACCAGCGGCAACGGACGCATTGAGCGAGTTGATCTGACCTTGCATCGGGAGCTTCACCAGTACATCGCATTTTTCGCGAATTAGTCTGCCCATGCCCTTGCCTTCGTTACCGATGACAACAGCAACCGGACCAGTGAATACGTCCGCTTGGTACAAACTACTATCGGTAGCAACATCTGTACCGACAACCCATACGCCTTGCTCCTTGAGACGATCAATCGTTTGTCCCAGATTCGTCACGCGTGCAACTGGCACATACTCTACTGCACCAGCGGATGTTTTGGATACGGTAGCGGTGATGCCTGCCGAGCGACGCTTCGGAATGATGACGCCGTGTACACCGGTGCAATCTGCTGTCCGCAGGATCGAGCCTAGGTTATGCGGATCTTCAATCTCATCCAGCAGCAGGATAAATGGCGCTTCGCCTTTTGCCTGTGCTGCTTCCAGGATGTCTTCTACCTCCGCGTATTCATAAGGTGCGGCTTGCGCGATAACGCCCTGATGCTGTACGCCCGGTACAAAGCTGTCCAGCTTGCGCTTGTCTACATATTGGATCACGATGCCCTTTTCGCGAGCTTCAGCGACTACGGGTTGCACTAAATTTTTCTGTGCGCCCTCGGCGATCCATATTTTATTGATGCTTCTGCCAGCGCGCAATGCTTCCGTTACGGAATGCTTACCGGCGATGTATTCTTCTTCCATCCTGTTTCCTCCTGTGTACTACTATTCACGTTGCTGCTTATTACCCGCTTTGCAGGTCACTGCATAGGGTAGTACATCGTTTTATTCTGTAGATTGGTTATCTGGTTCGCTGGAGCGAACACATGATCATTTTGGTTGCTGCTCTAAATGTTGAATGCCCGTAGTGATCAGCTCCAGAATGCGCTCTTGCTGTCCGCGATAATACAGATAGCCAAGCAGGCACTCCCATGCTGTCGCATATCGGTAATCCAGCACGCTAGCATTTTTCGGTACGGTGCCAGATTTGGCATTGCGTCCCTGACGAACAATGCTGGCTTCTTCGTCGGTCAGCATAGGCTCTACATGCAATAAAATACGCGCCTGCGCACCGGCGGAAACAAAGCCTGTTGACAACCGGTGCATATGATTAGGACGCAGATTTTTGCCGGACAATATATATTGCCTTACAGCGACTTCATGAATGGCATCGCCCATATAGGCTAGCGCCAGCGGTGGCAGCTGCTCCAACGGGCGAGAAGGCGGGAATGGAAACCAGCCTTGGAAAGATTGCTCCTGTTCTGAAGGGGTCATGGTGTCATTCCTCCCTTCATTTGCGGCGCCATCTCATACCCTGCGGCGTATCTTCAAGAATAATGCCCTGTGCAGATAGCAGATCGCGAATTTCATCGGAGCGCGCCCAATTTTTGTTGGTACGTGCTTCGACGCGTTCCGCGATGAGCTTCTCTACATCTTCGTCCAGCAGCTCTTCTTCTGCCCAGTACAGACGCAGCACTTCGTTCATTTCGTCAAACAGTGCCAACAATGCTTCCAGCGATTCTTGTTGTACCACATCGCGTTGCAGCAATTGGTTCGCTTCGTTCACCCATTCGAATACAGCGGTAATCGCATCTGGCGTATTGAAGTCATCCTGCATTTTTTCATGGAACAGGGCACGGATCTCGTCTACACGCACTGCCAGTTGCGCATCTACCGGAGAGACAGTATCCGAAGAGGACAGACGATGCTTCACGTTTTCTACGGCATTGGTGATACGCTCTACACTATTTTCTGCCTGCGTCATTGTATCGTCGGTATAGTTGAGCGGATTGCGATAGTGAGTGGATAGCATCAGATAACGGATTGCTGCTGGTTTGTGTGCGGCACGCAGGTCTTTGACCAGAATGCCGTTGCCAAGCGATTTGGACATTTTCTCATCGTCGATACGGATAAAGCCGTTGTGCATCCAGTAGTTGGACAGCGGCTTGCCAGTCACGGATTCGGATTGCGCGCATTCGCACTCATGGTGAGGGAATTGTAGATCTTGTCCACCGCCGTGAATGTCCAATGTATCGCCTAGATAATGGCGCGCCATCGCCGAGCACTCGATATGCCAGCCTGGACGACCGTTGCCCCAAGGACTTTCCCAGAAAATCTCGCCCGGCTTAGCTGCTTTCCATAACACAAAGTCTTCTGGATTTTCTTTGCGCTTGTCGACTTCAATGCGGATACCAAATTGCAGTTCGTCCAGCTTTTGATGAGACAATTGTCCATACTTCGAGAATTTGCGGGTACGGAAGTATACATCCCCTTCTTTGGCATATGCGTAGCCTTTGTCCACTAGTGTACTGATAAAGTCCAGAATGATGTCCATATTCTCAGTTACACGAGGATGAAGAGTCGCGCGGCGAATGCCCAGACCTTCCAGATCGGCAAAATAAGCATCGATAAAACGCTCCGCTACTTCGATGACGGTTGTATCCAGTTGCTCCGCCTTGCGAATCAGCTTGTCATCTACATCGGTAAAGTTCACTGCATAGTCTACTTTGTATTTTTGATTTTCCAGATAGCTACGTACGACATCAAAAAAGATCATCGGACGCGCATTACCAATATGAATATAGTCATACACGGTTGGACCGCATACATACATTTTCACTTCGCCAGGTATCTGACTAACAAACTCTTCTTTTTTGCGGCTCATGGTATTGTAAATTTGCAATGCCATACTGTCATCCCTTCCCTGTGTAAACGATATGTTTGGATTTCTACTTGATTATGATTATGGTCAAAGCTGCTATAGGCACCATGTTACCATACTCCGCACTTATGACGAATGACGGCTATGATCGCGACCAGCCATCAGTCTGTGGTCAATCTGACGTTGCTGCTGTTCCAGCTCTTGTTTGAGACGGTCAATCTCCGCTTGCAGCTCTGCCAAACGAGATGCGACTGGATCGGGCATCTGATGGCTGAGTCGATCAGCCCGCTTGCCATCCTGAATGACGATTTTGCCCGGAATACCAACAACGGTACTATTTGGCGGCACTTCGCGCAGTACGACGGAATTTGAGCCGATGTTAGAGTTAGAGCCAACGGAGAAGGAACCAAGCACTTTGGCACCCGAGCCGATCACGACGCTATTGCCGATGGTCGGATGGCGTTTGCCTTTCTCCTTGCCAGTACCACCCAGTGTGACCCCTTGGTAAATAACCACATCATCGCCGATCTCACAAGTTTCGCCAATCACCACACCCATGCCATGGTCAATGAATAGCCGCTTGCCGATCGTTGCACCGGGATGAATCTCAATACCAGTCATAAAACGACTCATCTGTGAAACAACCCGTGCAATCGTAAAACACTTTTTGCCATAAAACCAGTGAGCAAGCCGGTGTCCCCAGATTGCATGCAGTCCTGAATAGGTAAAGATGACTTCAAACCAGCCACGCGCAGCGGGATCATTATCGAACACGGCGCGGACATCGGATCTTAAATTGGTCAGCATTGGTTTACCTCTCCTTGCTTACGCTCATTAAAAAACGCCCCCGCAGCCCGAAGGCTGCAGAGGCGTCGATTTACGCGGTTCCACTCTGCTTAGGAAACTGGTCGATGCTGCACAATAGCGTATATCGGCAGATCAATCAGGTATCCCAACTTATGCAGTCCGTAACGTAAGACCAGACGGCAAAGCCTACTTATTTACGCTGCTCTTTTCTTCAAATTGAGTGAAAGACAGCGAAAATGTTCGGCTTTGCGGCTCACAGGTGCATGTTCAGTCTGTCCGAAGTGGATGATTCTCAGCCACCTGTTCTTTTACAACAGGGTCATCCTCTCTGGGACTTCGGTTTCAGACTTACTTTTCCTGCTCATTGCCATTATATAGATAAAATTAATTGCATGTAGATGATGATTACAATTGCTGCTTTAGGTGATCATTATAACGGACTGTGGCGGATTAAACAATATGCAATTCCGCCGACAATTAAGCGCCTTTGATCTGAGATTCAAGACGTTCAATAACACGATCACGTCCAAGCAGGTAAATGGTATGGTTCAGATCACGACCGTGCATTTCGCCAGTCAAGGCAACGCGGATCGGCATAAACAGCTGTTTGCCTTTATAGCCTGTTTCCTTTTGCACTTCTTTGATCAATGTCGCCGCTACGGTTGGGCTGAACTCATCCGATGCTTTGATTTTGTCCAGCAGCGCCTGCAAGACCGGTTTCACATGCTCCTCGCTCAGCAGTTGCTGACCTTCAGCATCCAGTTGCAGATGCGAACGGAAGAACATTTCGGACAGCGTTACGATATCGGAAGCAGCCACCAGTTGCTCTTGATACAATGCCACCAGATCATGCGCCCATGCTTGCTGTTCTTCGCTTAGTTCAGCTGGCAGACGACCTGCTTTTTGCAGATGCGGAATTGCCATTGCGGTAATGCGATCGGTATCTGCATTTTTGATGTACGTATTGTTCAGATGCGCCAGCTTGTTGGTATCGAACACTGCTGGGCTTTTGGACAGACGCTTCGCATTGAAAATACGGATCAGATCGTCATGCGAGAAGATTTCTTCTTCTCCTTCTGGCGACCAGCCCAGCAGGGCAATAAAGTTGAACAGTGCTTCTGGCAGATAACCCAGTTGATCATATTGCTCGATAAATTGAATGATCGATTCGTCGCGTTTGCTCAGCTTTTTGTGGTTTTCGTTGACGATCAGGGTCATATGACCAAATTGCGGTGGTTCCCAGCCCAGCGCTTCATAGATCATCAATTGACGCGGTGTATTGGAGACATGGTCTTCCCCACGCAGAACATGAGAAATCTCCATCAGATGGTCATCCAATGCAACGGCAAAGTTATACGTTGGAATGCCGTCTTTTTTAACAATAACAAAGTCACCGGTATCCTCAGTTGTAAAGGAGATTTCGCCTTTGACAATATCATTGAAGGTATACGTTTTGTTTTCCGGTACGCGGAAGCGAATGCTTGGAATGCGTCCTTCGGCTTCAAAAGCAGCGCGCTGCTCATCCGTCAGATCGCGGTGTTTGCCAGAATAGCGAGGCGTTTCGCCACGAGCAATCTGTTCTTCACGCTCTTGCTCTAACTCCTGCTCGGTGGAATAGCATTTGTATGCCAGCCCGCGATTCAGCAGGTCTTCCCAGTATGGACGATACAGATCCAGACGCTCCGTTTGACGATACGGACCATAGTTGCCGCCTACGTCGATACTTTCATCCCATTCGATACCAAGCCATTTGAGATAAGACAGCTGGTTCTCCTCGCCGCCCTCTACATTACGCTTCACATCGGTATCTTCAATACGGATAATAAATTTGCCACCTTGACTGCGGGCAAACAGATAATTAAATAGAGCGGTACGGGCGTTACCAATATGCAGGTGTCCAGTTGGACTTGGTGCATAACGTACGCGTATTTCATTCGACATCTTGATTTCCTCCTTGATTGGACAGTATTGCCATTCCAATACTGTTGTATGGCTGATTGCTCAGCTTAGGGTGTACTTCTATCGAATCGCTTGATTAGGATTCTTTGACGAGACAAATGACTGCTTGGGCAGCAATGCCTTCACCGCGACCCGCAAAGCCAAGCCATTCGGTTGTTGTTGCTTTCACGTTCACTTGATCGATCTCTGCTTCCAATACCGAAGCAATGACTTCTGCCATCTGTGGAATATAAGGAGCCATTTTCGGCTTTTGCGCAATAATCGTTGCATCGACATTGCCTAATACATAACCGCGCTCACGGATGAGTCCCCATACATGCTGCAGCAGTTTCACGCTATCTGCATCCTTGAATTCTGGATCGGTATCGGGAAAATGCTTGCCAATATCGCCTAGTGCCAATGCGCCAAGCGCTGCATCAGCAATCGTATGCAGCAGCACGTCTGCGTCGGAATGACCGAGCAGCCCTTTTTCATATGGAATGGTCACTCCACCAATGATGCACGGGCGGCCCTCGACCAGCTGATGCACATCAAATCCCTGACCTATACGAATCATGATAAATTCTCTCCCTTATGTGTCAATAAATAAGCGGCATAATCTAGATCATCCGGTGTCGTCAGCTTGATATTACTATAGCTGCCTTCTACCACTGTCACAGAAATACCAAGTCGCTCAACCAGCATCGCATCATCGGTACCGCGGAACTGCTGTTCTTCCGCTTGTCGATGTGCATTCCGCAAATCGGTTGAACGAAAGGTCTGCGGTGTCTGAATCGCCCATAATGTACTGCGATCCGGTGTACCTGTAATATGGAGCTGCTGATCCACCTGCTTGATCGTATCCTTGACTGGCACCGCCAATACAGAAGCACCATCGCGCTGCGCTGCTTCCAGACACTGCTCCATATGCTGCTCCGTAATAAATGGACGTACGCCGTCATGCACCATTACCCAGTCCGACTGGATATGCTCCAACCCACGGTATACGGATTCCTGACGATCATGCCCGCCGACGACAACGGCTTGGACTTTGTGCAGTCCATATTGCTGTACCCATTCTCGGCAGCGCTCCACATCTTCTGCTCCTGTAACGATGACGATCTCCTCCGCAACAGCCGAGCGTTCAAACACTTCCAGTGTATGTATAATAATCGGTTTATCCTGTAGCTTCAGATATTGCTTGCTCTCCACCGTACCCATGCGTGAGCCTTTGCCCGCTGCCACGACGATGATTCCAGCTGTGTTTGCCATAATCCCCATCCTTACCGGTTGCTGTCCGCGCCTGCATTGCTGCACGGCGTGCGAATCCCATTTCTTAATAATATACCCGGCAATACCAACAGCACAACAGGCAATACGTTTATGACAGACGCGTCTCCGTCTATGAACTGTACGGAGCATCGTGTTTTTGAAGGGAAACGCTGTTTAACGAATTATTCATAGGTCCTGCTTATCTTATTCTGAATGCTCCTCAGTATGCGGGCGAGCAAACACCATTTTACCATTAGACGTTTGTAATACACTGGTGACAATCACTTCTAGTTCTTGTCCGATATGATCCTTCCCCTGTTCCACTACGATCATCGTACCATCATCCAGATAAGCGATGCCCTGTCCGGGTTCCTTGCCAGCGCGAGTCATCTGTACATACAATAACTCACCTGCGATCAGCTGTGGCTTGAGCAGCGCAGCAAGACGGTTCACAGACAAGATACGAATACCATGTAGTTCAGCAATTTGCTGTAAATTACGGTCATTTGTAATCAAAGCAGCCTTACGTGCAGCCGCCAATTGCACCAAGCGCTCATCTGCACTCATAGTGTTAGAATAATGTGTGGATGCGACCTCTAACTCAATGCCCGACTGATCGCGCAATTTGGTAAGTGTATCTAGCCCTTTTTTGCCACGTTGTCGACGTAACGTATCAGCGGAATCGGCAATGGCTTGCAGTTCCTGTACGATAAAATCAGGTACAATCACGATTCCCTGCACAAAGCCGCAGGCGATAATGCCTTCAATTCTACCATCAATTGCGATATTCGCATCCATGATACTAATTGCAGGCATTCTCGATGCCATGAGATCAACCTCCTGCGCACCGTCCGGTAATTCCTTAACTACCTTCTCGCTATCCTTCGATATAGGCTGACCATAATCGGCAGTATATCGCACTCGGCGATGCTCTGGATATAACAGTTCTCCTGCGCGTTCATATCCAATACGCAGCCCTAAATAGCCTAGTGTCAGCATCAAAAAGGTTCGCACAATCTCATACACGCTTGGCCACCACGCAATCACCAGAGCACCAAGCCAGCCAATCAGCAAACCAATGAGCAAGCCAAACGATGCAGCCAGCACCTTTTCTGCTGGTAATGCTAACACCTGTACTCGCTGACGCTCAATCAGCACCAGCAGGCGGCGAATGAGCAATGACAGTAGTATCGCTGCTACTACGATCATTCCAATATGAATAGCCATTATTCCCGGAGTATCCGGCTTTCCTGCCAGCATTGCCATCCACGACATCCATTGTTCCATCATCTGTCCATCCCCTTTGATTGTAATAAAGTGCATAAAAAAAGCATTCATTCCCCTTTAGAAGTAGAGAAATAAATGCTTTTTCATTATCTATTTGCTGGGCCGTCGATCGCTTAGCGAAGCGATTCTTTGGAACGATTCTCATCATCACGACGGGCATGACGGCGCATCAGTCTTCGAATATTCTGTTTGAAGCCATACAGCGCATACGCTGCTAGCGGTACGAAGATCAGTTTGGATACCTGATCGGGGAACATGATTGCAATCACCACACCGGCAGCGACCACAACCGGAGCGAGCCAGAGGGCTTTTTTCGGAATACCGACTTTTTTGAAATTCGGATATTTCACCTGACTGACCATCAGATACGAGAGCATAAACGTACTGATAATCATATAGGGCGTAGAAACTTCATTATGGAATAGCGAGAGCGTTGCCAGTACACCACCAGCAGCTGGAATAGGCAATCCGGTAAAGTAACCCGGTACGCCGGCTTTGACATTAAATCTCGCCAGACGCATCGCTCCACACATCGGGAAAATCAGAGCAGCAGAGATCGCGAGAACTGGGTTAATGTCTTTGAATACCATATCGTACATGATGACGATTGGAGCTACACCAAATGAAACAAGGTCAGACAGGGAATCCAGTTCCTTCCCCAACTCGCTCTGCGCATTAAGCGCGCGTGCCATCCGTCCGTCCAGACCATCCATTAACATCGCCACAATAACCATGACTGCCGCAAGGCTGTAGTTATCGTGCAGCGCCAGTAAAATAGCCAACATTCCAAGTCCCAGGTTAAATAGCGTACACAGGTTTGGAATTGATTTTGTAATCATTTTGTCTTGTCACCTCAAAGATGGATATATTAACCAATTAACTCTACGATTCTATCGCTTTTAGATTTGTCTGTCAATAAATACTTGCTCCTGGATGCGTTCCAGACCGGCACGAATCGTACGTGCGCGTACTTCACCGATACCATCCACTTCATCCAGCTCATCAATGCTAGCAGAGATTACATGGTGTAGAGCGGCAAACCGTTCCACCAGATTATTAATAATCACATTCGGCAAACGTGGAATTTTGTTCAGCACACGGTAACCGCGTGACGGAACGACTTCCTCCGATTGGGCAGCTGCCATCGGATAGCCGAGCATTTTTACAATCTGGTTGACGTCCATTAGCTCATTATCGGTAATTCGCTTCAATCCGTTAACGATTTCGTCCAATCTTTCCTCGCTAATATCACGACCGTAATCTTTGAGCAGCAGACGGAACTCTTCTTCCGTATTGCCAACCAGCTCATCCATTTGCATGGAGATTAGACGACCTTCGGCGCCTAACTCGGTGACATAGCGACTGATCTCGGTTTGAATACGCAGCACCATTTCCACCCGTTGCACGACGCCGATCACCTCAGCAATTGTCACCATCTGCTCAAACTCGGAAGCGGTCAGGTTCGTCAATGCCTGCTTGAGCACGACCTGATACCGTTCCAGCGTCTGAATGGCTTGATTCGCTTTGGTCAAAATCACACCAATTTCCTTGAGTGCATAGCGCAGATTGCCTTTATACAGGGTGATAATATTCCGACGCTGCGAAATGGAAATCACTAGCTCGCCTGTCTGCTTGGCAACACGCTCTGCCGTCCGGTGACGAATCCCCGTCTCAATCGAGGAAATGGAGGAATCGGGAATCAACTGCGTATTCGCATACAGGATTCGCTTCAGATCATCGCTCAGGATGATCGCCCCATCCATTTTCGCCAGCTCGTACAAATAGTTGGGCGAAAATTCGCAATCGATGGAAAAGCCGCCATCGACCACATTCATTACTTGCGGTGTCGAACCAACAACGATCAGTCCGCCTGTTTTGGCACGTAGCACGTTTTCCAGACCGTCGCGAAATGCAGTACCGGGTGCAACCATTTTCAATAAACGATTTATTTTCTCAGCCTGGCTGAGCTCTTTCATCAACTGTTCCTCCTAGTCCAATGCAGCTTTTAATGCTTCCGCTATCGTATTTACTCCGATCAGTTTAATATCCTTAGGATGGGTCCAGCCTTTCAGGCTTTTCTCCGGCATAATAACACGTTTAAAGCCTAATTTTGCCGCTTCCTTGACCCGCTGCTCCGCGCGCGATACCCCGCGAACCTCACCAGTTAGACCAATTTCCCCGAATACCACATCATCCGGCTTGGTTGGTGCATCACGGAAGCTGGAAGCCAGACTGACCGCAATGGCAAGGTCGACGGCAGGCTCATCCAATCGCACACCACCGGCTACATTCAGATAAGCATCCTGATTTTGCAAAAACAAGCCCATCCGCTTTTCCAGTACGGCGATAATCAGCGCGAGACGATTGTTATCGACTCCTGTACCCATTCGGCGTGGCGAAGGAAAATGCGTTGCCGCTACCAGCGCCTGCATCTCAACCAACATTGGACGCGTTCCCTCCATGCTAGCAATTACCGTAGAGCCTGCTGCACCTGCTGAGCGTTCGGACAAGAACAACTCCGAGGGATTCGATACCTCGGTCAAGCCTTCCTCATGCATTTCAAAAATACCCATCTCATTCGTCGAGCCAAACCGGTTCTTCACCGCACGCAGCAGTCGATACGTATGATGACGCTCACCTTCAAAATACAGCACGCAGTCTACCATATGCTCCAGCATCCGTGGACCGGCAATCGCACCTTCTTTGGTCACGTGACCGACCAGCACAGTAGCGATCCCGCGAATTTTGGCAATCCGCATAAATCGCGATGTACATTCACGCACCTGAGACACACTACCCGGTGCACTCGTTACTTCCGGCTGATATACCGTTTGGATAGAGTCGATGACAAGAAAATTCGGATTGAGGCTATCAATCGCTTCCTCAATCAGCTCCATATTGCTTTCACACAACACAAATAGCTCATTGGATAGCGCACCGAGACGCTCGGCGCGCAGCTTGGTCTGACGTACCGATTCCTCACCGGAAATGTACAGTACTCGCAGCCCTTTGACTGCCAGCGCATGTGACGTTTGCAGCAGCAGCGTCGATTTACCAATCCCCGGATCGCCACCTACCAGTACAAGCGAGCCTGGCACTATACCGCCACCAAGTACACGGTTCAGCTCATGAATACCGGTTTGGATGCGCGGTTCTTGACCAGCTTCCACTTCCGTAATCGCCTGCGGCTTAACCGATGTTGGCGTTTGGAATAGGCTGGAATTCATGCCCTGTGTTTTGACAGCCGACGTTTCCTTTTCTTCAATCATGGTGTTCCAAGCCTGACAACCCGGACATTTGCCATACCATTTGGGCGATTCATAGCCGCAGTCGGTACAGAAAAATTTTGTTTTTACTTTTGCCATGGACGTCCCTTTCTATATATACGCTAAATCACGTTGAATTTGAAAAACCTCTGTTCTGCAACAGACAAGATTTTGCAGTCTATTTACATTATAACATTAAAAAGGCTGGTTCCGAGGGCATATTTGCCTTCGAAACCAACCTTTATTTTAACGATGCTTTCGTATCGCCTCAGCGTCTATACATACGCATAGGGGCGGGTAAAGTTGCTATGGTGATAGCAGTCTCATGTAGAAAAGTTGCCTTTTCGATGACTGAGCTGCGTTTATCAGGATTTTGCTTCGTTTGCGGAAACACTGTCACTTTCTTGAGAAGGAGTTACTTTTTCTACAGACAGTGTGCCTTCTTTTTCGTCGATCAGCAGGGTATCGCCTTTTTTGACGCTGCCGGTCAGCAGTTCCTCGGACAGACGATCCTCGATGTGCTTTTGAATTGCACGACGCAGTGGGCGTGCACCATAAGCAGGGTCGAAGCCCTCTTTGGCAAGGAATGCTTTCGCCGAATCGGTGAGTGTAAAGTCGACTGCATATTCACGCAGACGCTTGCGCAGCTCTTCCGACATGAGTGTAACGATCTCGGCAATGTGTTTTTCTTCCAGCGAGTGGAATACGATCACATCGTCGATCCGGTTCAGGAACTCTGGACGGAAGTGACGTTTCAGCTCGTCGGTCACTTTGCCCTTCATGTTGTTGTACTCGGCACCGGAATCGACCGCTGCGGTAAAGCCCAGCGTTGTATTACGGCGAATCGCTTCTGCCCCTACGTTGGAAGTCAGAATGATCAGCGTATTGCGGAAATCGACAACACGTCCTTTGGAATCAGTCAGACGACCATCTTCCAGTACTTGCAACAGAATGTTGAACACTTCTGGGTGAGCTTTTTCGATCTCATCCAGCAGGACAACGGAATATGGTTTACGGCGTACTTTTTCGGTCAATTGACCGCCTTCTTCGTAGCCTACATATCCCGGAGGCGCACCAACCAGACGGGAAGTCGAATGTTTCTCCATATACTCGGACATATCGATACGGATGATTGCATTCTCATCACCAAACATCGATTCCGCAAGCGCACGAGCTAGCTCCGTTTTACCAACACCGGTAGGGCCGAGGAAGATAAACGAACCCATTGGACGCTTCGGATCCTTCAGACCAGCGCGAGCACGACGGATCGCACGGCTGACAGCCACTACCGCTTCATCCTGACCGATTACGCGCTCATGCAGCAGGCTTTCCATGTTGAGCAAACGATCGGTTTCTTCTTCTTTCAGCTTCGTTACCGGAATACCTGTCCAGTTGGCAACAATGTCGGCGATATCTTCCGGTGTAACCTCGGAATCGGTACGACCTTGTTTTTCTTTCCACTGGTTTTTGGTTGTATCCAGCTCTTCGCGAATCTTTTGCTCCGTATCGCGCAGTGCTGCCGCTTTTTCAAACTCCTGACTTTGTACAGCCGCGTCTTTTTCCTTACGGATATCTTCCAGACGGCTTTCCAGTTGTTTGAGATTTGGCGGTACAGTATACGAGTTCAGTCTTACTTTGGAACCTGCTTCGTCGATCAGATCGATCGCTTTATCCGGCAGGAAGCGGTCTGTGATATAACGATCGGACAGCTTCACAGCCTGTTCAATCGCTTCATCGGTAATTTTTACACGGTGATGCGCTTCGTAACGGTCACGCAGACCCATCAGGATCTGAACCGCTTCTTCTGGTGACGGCTGATCCACCGTAATCGGTTGGAAACGACGCTCCAGCGCAGCATCTTTTTCGATATATTTACGATACTCGTCCAGCGTAGTTGCACCGATACATTGCAGCTCACCACGAGCCAGTGCAGGCTTCAGAATGTTGGATGCGTCAATCGCACCTTCTGCGCCACCAGCACCGATCAGCGTATGCAGCTCATCAATGAACAGTACGATATTGCCAGCTTGGCGAATTTCGTCCATGATTTTTTTGAGGCGGTCTTCAAACTCACCGCGATATTTGGTACCTGCAACAACTGAACCCATATCCAATGTCATAACGCGCTTGTCACGCAATGTTTCTGGAATTTCGTTGTTGATAATCTTTTGTGCTAGACCTTCGGCGATGGCTGTTTTACCAACGCCCGGCTCACCGATTAGTACCGGGTTGTTTTTGGTACGACGGCTCAGAACTTGAATCACGCGCTCAATTTCTTTGCTACGACCAATAACAGGGTCTAGATTGCTGTCCTTCGCAATGGCAGTCAGATCGCGTGCCAGACTGTCCAGCGTTGGCGTGCTCACATTGGCAGGTGTGCCATGGTGACTTGATACGGCTTCATTGCTACCAAGCAGCTGCAACACTTGCTGACGCGCCTTGTTCAGACTGATACCCAGATTGTTCAATACGCGTGCTGCTACGCCTTCTCCTTCGCGGATCAGACCGAGCAGGATATGCTCTGTGCCAACATACGTATGACCAAGCTTACGCGCTTCGTCCATCGAAAGTTCGATAACCTTTTTTGCACGTGGGGTATACGCGATATTCGTAGGTTGCTCTTGACCACGACCAATCAGCGATTCTACCTCATCCTGAATTTTCTCAAGTCCAAGACCTAGACCGATCAGCGCTTTAGCAGCGATGCCTTCGCCTTCACGAATCAATCCAAGCAAAATATGCTCTGTACCGATGTTATTGTGACCGAGACGAACCGCTTCCTCCTGAGCCAATGCCAGGACTTTTTGCGCTCGCTCCGTAAATCTGCCAAACATCATATTGAAGCACCTCCACGGTTTAGTCTTCTACGTGTACATTACCCAATGTATCGCGGATCAGCTGCGCCCTGTACATATCGCGTTCTCCTGATCCCATTTTAACACCGAACGTTTTCTGAAGGAAACCCGGTTGTGTCATAATCAGCAATTCGTTCATCTGAACGACGGATGCCCGATCAATCAACCCCAGATCTACTCCAAGCCGCACATCCGAAATGCGCTGAAAAGCTTCCTTCGCATCCATCATCGTTGCATACGACAAAATGCCGTATGAACGCATGATGCGGTCGGTAATGCGCAGCTTCGATTCGGTCAGCAAGCGACTACGCGCATGCTGCTCGTATTCGATAATTTGCATAACCACACTACGTAGATTGTCGATAATCTCATCTTCGGACAATCCAAGCGTAATCTGATTGGAAATTTGAAACATATTCCCGATCGCTTCACTGCCTTCGCCGTACAATCCACGGATCGCCAAACCAACCTGAGATACCGCCGATAAA
Source organism: Paenibacillus sp. JQZ6Y-1 (assembly GCF_040719145.1). Classification (NCBI taxonomy): domain Bacteria; kingdom Bacillati; phylum Bacillota; class Bacilli; order Caryophanales; family Paenibacillaceae; genus Paenibacillus; species Paenibacillus kandeliae. The sequence continues at coordinate 12,453 of NZ_JBFDUZ010000008.1, read as the reverse complement.
ATACGACCGACCTGATTGAGAATGGTCAATGCTGGCAAATGCAGCATCACCGATGCACGCAGTCCCGTACCTAGATTGGTCGGACAGCTGGTCAGATACCCGCGTCGGTCGTCAAAGGCATAATCGACTACCTTTTCAAAAGCATCGTCGATCTGTGACGCCCGCTGCCATGCTTCCTGTAGCTGAAAACCCGGATACAGACACTGAATACGCAAATGATCTTCCTCATTCAGCATAATGCTGACCGCTTCATCATCCGTCAACAATACAGCCCCTGCTTTGGAATCATTGATCAGATTAGGACTGATCAAATGCTTTTCCATCAGTACTTCCTTGTCGACGTCATTCAGTTCGCCCAGTACAATCGGCTCAAACGGTCCAAGTGCCTGTATACCTTCGTCCTGCAGCGCAGCTGTGAGCTGCTGACGTACCTGCTCAGCCTGTTCTTCGGAAGACACAATCGGGAATGGCTGATGCACCAGATTACGGGCAATACGTACCCGGCTGCTGATGACAACATCCGAATAATCTCCGCCCTTTTGCATCCATTCGCTCAAAGGCTTTTCAGTAAAACGGAGACCCGGCATACGTCATTCCTCCTTACGACTCCTGTGAAATTTGCTTTTCCAGCTCGCGAATCTGATCGCGCAGCTGGGCAGCCTGCTCAAATTCCTCTTCGGCAATGCGTTGCTGCATCTCATGACGCAGCTCATGCACCTGTCGTCTTGCTTTGATCTGTACACCGGCGCGCTCTGGCAACTTACCCGCATGAGCAGTACTGCCATGAACCCGCTTCAACAATGGATCAAGCTGACGGTCAAAGGTAGGATAACAGGAACTGCATCCAAAGCGTCCCAGCTTACGGAATTGGGCATAGGTCATGCCGCATTCCGGGCATTGCAGCTGTTGGGCAAGGGTACCTGCCGCTTTGGCTTTGTTGCTGGAATCAAAATCCATCAATCCCGATAATAGATTGTGAATAGAAAATCCACCGGAAGTGCCTGGAATCAGCTCCCCTTTTTCATGAGCACAATGTTCGCAAATGTGGAATTCCGTCTTCTCCCCATTTACGATCTTGGTGAAATGAAGGGTTGCCGGCCGTTGCTGGCATTCCTGACAAATCATATCGCTATGCCTCCCTTCTTCCCTATGATCAAGACCCAAGCAATGAGATCAGCATGGCCTTCATCATTCGTGCACGGACTTCATCCCGATAGGGAAGATTGAGTGAAATAACATCCCTGCACACCACCGCACGCATCATCTCTGCTTCGCGCTTGGAGATCAGCCGTGCCTCGAACAGCTGGTAAATTAACCCTTCTGCTGCCGTCTGGCTCATTGCTTGGCCAATACTTTCGTGAATATGGGTATGGATGGTAGAATGTGACGGAAGCTCGATTCGGCGAATACGAATATAACCGCCGCCGCCCCGTTTGCTCTCCACCAGATAGCCCTTTTCCAGCGTAAAACGTGTACTGATCACATAGTTAATCTGCGACGGTACGCAGGAAAACTGGTCAGCCAGATCGTTACGCTGGATCTCCAATGCACCTTCACCTTCCTGAAGCATGCGTTTCAAATATTGTTCGATAATGTCGGAGATATTACGCATTGTATCCTCCTCCATGTATAGTTAAACATGAATTCGCCAATGATAATATCAAAGTCTACATAAACAACACTTAACCATATCTTTTATGGTCAGAAACGAACATATTGTAGAATCCCTGTAATAAATGAAAACAGCGTTTCCGGGCAGGATCACATCCATTTCGTGGATAATAAACTGGCATATTTGTTCGCTGACTTTGACTTTCTTTGACTTTATAATATTATACCATAAAATTCCGTTTTGCCAAGGGGGATCAACAAGGATAACAACAGCGTAGCTTACATGTCAGCTGTTGGATTCTCATTCCGCAACTAGAATAAATACCTTCCCATCTGCATTAAGTACCTGTGTTCCATTTTGCAAACGGGCGTAATGCTCTTGTCCTTGTTCCGTCTGCCAGCCGACATGACCGCAGCAGATTAGAACAGGACTATATTTTTCCACTTCCACGCGCACATTCTGATCCCCTGGACGACAGTTGGATGGATCATCTGGTCCCTGGTGCATAACCAATACATCCGGCGATTTTCTCAATAGACTTCCCAATTGTTTCAAAAAATCAGGTTCTGGCATGCGATTAGGTTTATCTGGTCTACCTGTAATACCACTTAATCCTGCGATATGTAAATCTTGCATCTGTTGCAATTGAGGTTCTAACATCCATATCGCTTCTTGATGCGTATTAATATGCTTCTTCTCTTGCTCTGCAAAAATATCATGATTACCCGATACTGCAGCCATATGAACAAATGTTTGTTGAAAAGCTTCCCAAACCGCCATCGGACTTCCGCTGGCACCCCTTTTCTGCACATCTGCATATAAATCTCCACATAACAGAAGCATAACCTGCTCCTTGTGTATATGTGGCCAATCCATTTGCAATAATAGTTCTAACATTTCCGGCAAAGCCTCACCTAACAAGTGAGAGCGCCGTCTAGTCGAAGATGGAGCAGTGGTAGATATAAATTGCTGATCTGTCATAGTTATAGAACAAGAATCAGCCAAACGCTCAACCTCCCCTCCTATACCGTCAAATGCCGTATATTCCATGACACCTTGTAGATCCGATGTGACGATTACGGCCTTCAAACAGTCCGGCAATCCTCGTACCGTCCCCCTATAAATAGGTAGCTGCTTTCGATCAACCGACTGACTTCCCGGAGTTGGTGCAAGATAAGAAATTTGTTCTATCGGCTCTGCCTGAATATGTACAATTTCCAACATGTCATTACCTTCTTTCTAGACCAGATACATACTCATGGAATGATAAGGTCTGAGCGCTATTGAAACCGAATGTTTTATCCTCATTCGATCCAACATCATAAACAAATCATACAGTCGCCAGCTATTTATAACGTTCCTTCTACCACAATATAGTCAGCATACTGTAATCTCTTGCGAATCCACTCCGTAACTTGTTGAATAAATAAGCGATGTGCTTCATTTTCTGGCGGAAATCGATCCATCTCATCCAAAATCTCTTTCCAAACCGAAGCGGCAATCACGTTATCCCAACAATGATCAAATGCTGTATATACCTCGCCCGTTTGCGGATCTGTGAGAGGATACTGCTTTTCCACGATAGGCATTAGCAATTCCATATCCACATAGCTGACAAATAGTAATTCTTCACATGTATATAAATCCTCCCCCGGTCGATGGGTCCCAAAAAAATAGCCCGGCTCATTGCGTCTTTGTTCGCTATGATAAGACAAATATTGAATGGTTTGCTTTGGCTTGCTCATATGTATTCCTCCTTGTTCCTCTCATCTATTTCACGGTAAACGTCCAATCGACACCGCACGTATTTTACTCATCATAGCTTGACGCTCTTGCTTCCATCAAGTACACTGATACAAATCCATATGATGAAACGGCCAGTGAAGGGAATCCAACCCGGAGGCGTTTTCGGCAAGGAACAGCAGCTATCGCAGCATCTCGAAGAATAGTAGCTGGTTCCCTAAGTTAAACGGTATTCGCCCGTTATCGCGGAACCTGAGTGGATCGGAGATGGTTATTCTCCGGTTAAATTGGGTGGCACCGCGAGCAGAACGCTCCTCGTCCCAAGTTGATGAGGAGCGTTCTTTGTGTTTTTACAAATTATCGGCAGCCACCTACTGCCTATCCACAAAGGAGCGAATATTCATGTTAGACATTCAGTACATTCAACAACATGCCGCAGCACTACAGGAGATCGCCAATAAAAAGCATATCCAAGTCTCGATTGCGGAACTATTGGACCATTATCAGGCACGGAACCGTCTGCTTCACCAGATCGAGCAGCTTCGTCAACAGCGTAATCAGCTAACTCGTGAGATTGGCGCTTTGATGAAGACTACGACTACAGAACAGCCAGTAGATGCTGATCCATTGCGCGACCTTGTCAAAGGCATTAACCAGCAGCTTCAACAGCTGGAGCCGCAAGGAGAGCAAATGCAACAACAATACAGCACACTTATGAATCTAGTACCCAATGTGGTCGCACCGGATACACCGGATGGAGAGTCGGATGCAGATAATGTAGTGCTCCGACAGCATGGAACCGTACCGACCTTTCCTTTTCCGCTCAGGGATCATGTAGAGCTTGGCGAGCTGCACGGCTTGATGGATACGGCGAGAGGCGTTAAGGTCAGTGGCAGCCGTCAATATTACTTGACTGGCATGGGCGTGTTGCTACATCGTGCCGTACAGCAGCTTGCTTTTGATCTACTGCTTGGTAAAGGCTATACCCCGCTCGAAGTTCCTATGATGGTCAGAGGAGCAGCTTTGCAAAATACGGGATTTTTCCCATTGGGTATGGATCAGACATTTCAAATTCAAGGTGAAGATCGCTGGCTCACCGGCACATCGGAAGTCGCCCTCGTCTCGTATTATCAAAATGAAATCGTGGATCTTAGTAACGGCGCAATCAAGCTGGCTGCCGCTTCGCAAAGCTTCCGTAGCGAAGTGGGATCGGCAGGTAAAGATGTACGCGGATTATATCGCGTGCACCAATTTGCCAAAGTAGAGCAGGTAATCTTATGCGAAGCTGATCTGGATCAATCGGAGCAGATTCATCAAGAGATTACCGCCAATGCTGAGGAGCTTCTGCAATTGCTGGAATTGCCTTATCAAGTAGTTGCTGTCTGTATCGGTGACATGTCGCAAAAAACGTACAAGCAATACGATATCGAGACATGGATGCCTGCTCGTCAAGCATATGGTGAAACTCATTCGTCGTCGAATCTGCACGACTTTCAGGCGCGCCGTGCCAATATCCGCTATCGCACTGCGGATGGCAAGCTGCAATACTGTCATACGCTCAACAACACTGCTGTCGCATCGCCGCGCATTTTAATTCCATTATTGGAAAATCATCAACAAGAAGATGGTAGCATTTATATTCCACTCGCCCTGCGTCCGTACGTAAATGGGCTGGAACGAATCGAGGCACCCTTGGTCAGCATAGAGGAGTAAGCGTTCCCCCTTCCAAGCGCAAGCAAATAATCATATCTTACATTTCCAATATTCATTGCTGTTGTTGGGAACTATACCTGCTTGTTATCGTTGCCATTTCTTTTGTATCGCTTCCATTTGTAATGATGGAAGCTCGCTATACTTCACACCCAAACGACTATACCAACATGCGAATGACGCCACTTCCCATAATCGGAGTGGCGTCATTCGTATGTTCTTCTTTTATAAAGGTGATAGAGAACGACTACGCATTTCTTTCGTAATCGTACTTCCACTGCTGCACAATCCGTCGCAAATAGGACAAACAACTTACCCCTTCACTGAACCGGCAGCCAATCCTTCTACAATACGATTACTCAGCAGCAAGAACGCCACCAGAATCGGAATAATACTGATCATCAGCGTCGCTCCAATCGCGCCCCAATCGGTCAAATACTGCCCAACAAAGTTGTTTACGCCAACCGTCAGCGTCTTCCACTGATCTGAGCTAATAAACGTATTTACAAACACAAACTCATTCCAGTTATAGATCATGTTGATAATCGCTGTTGTCGCGATGACCGGTGACGTGAGCGGCAACACAATTCGGAAAAAGATCCGGTGTACCGAGCAGCCGTCAATGACTCCTGCTTCTTCAATCTCCCTAGGAATCGCCTGATAAAACCCTAGCAAAATCATAATCGTCACCGGCAAATTAAACGCCGTATACGACAAGATAACCGATAATGGATTATCAATCAGATTCACATGCTTGAAAAAGTTAAACAACGGGATCAATGTCGAATGTAGCGGAATCATCAAGCCGATAATAAACAAACCCAGTACCAGCTTGCTTAGCTTCCAGTGCATCCGTGTAATCGCAAACGTAACAAAGCTTGCTAGAACAATTGTCAATATAACCGCCACGACGGTATACCAGACACTATTAAAAAAGTACAGATTAATATGCCCTTGGCTCCATACCTTCGGATAATTGCCCCACTGCGGATTCTGAGGCAGCGCAAAAGGCGACATCCCAAACACTTCTTGATTCGTCTTTAGTGAGAACAAAAACAACCAGATTAACGGATAAATCTGTATAACCGCCAGAATGCCCAGCACCAGATAGAGCAGTCCGAAGCCAAGACGACTCGCCCATCTTGTTTTCACCGCTGTACCGGAGCCTGCATTGGATCGTTTGCTTGCAGCCCATTCACTCATCTGTCTCTTCCCTCCTCAGTACTGCACATCTTCCTTGGATGTCGTCAGTTTACGAATAAGCCATGTCATCAGCAGACAAATGATCAGCAAAGCAAAGCCGACCGCACTGCCGTATCCAAAATTATATTTGCTAAATGCTTCGCCATACATGTACGAAGCCATTACTTCACTAGCATGGTTCGGTCCGCCGCCTGTCATAACGAAGATCAGATCAAAGTATTTCAGCGATCCGACTAGTGCGAGTACAATCGTTACCTTAAAGACCGAAGAGATCAGCGGCAGCTTTACCCGTGTCGCTACCTGCCACGGCGTTGCGCCATCAATGGTAGCAGCTTCGACAACTTCTTCCGATACATTTTTCAAAGCAGCATAATAGATAATGATGTAAAATCCTGCATACTGCCACACAATCGGTACAAAGATCGCATACAACACGATATTCGGATCGGATAACCAAAGTGGCGGATTCTCCACCCCAAAGCTCATTAACAAATTATTCAGCATTCCGTTTGCCGGATCATAAATTTTAGACCACAACTGTGCAATCGCTACAGAAGACAACAGCATAGGAATGAGATAAATTTTGCGGAACAGATTGGCGCCTTTGATACGACTCGCCAGTACCATAGATACCGCTAAATAAATAAACAAGCTCAATGTCGAGAAAATACCTAGCAATACGGAATGATACGTACTTTTCCAAAACATCGAATCATGGATCAGCTTATTGTAATTGCCTAACCCGATAAACTTCATCGGAGCAAAACCTTTCCAATCCATCATGCCGTAATACCCAGTAAGCACCAGCGGAATATAAATAATAACCAGAATCAATAACAGCGCCGGCAGTACATACATGGCAATTGCGGCTCTATTGGACATGACAGCTTTCATAATGCGTTTGCCTCCTTTGATCCCATTTCCCGTTCCAGCTCTAGCCAGCACACAGCGCAGGAGAATCGATTCAAAAGACCACGAGCTACACATGCCTGTGGTCTTTTGAATCGTGAGCCGATGACCGTCCTTACAGAGAGCAACGATGCCAGTACCAATAGCTTTCGGACTTTGCCATCACCTATATTGTGTTCACTGTCACCTGTCACCTGTCACCTGTCACCTGTCACCTGTCACCTGTCACCTGTCACCTGTCACCTGTCACCTGTCACCTGTCACCTGTCACCTGTCACCTGTCACCTGTCACCAAACGATTTTATTGCTTTTCCTCCGCCAATGCAGCCGCCGTTTGATCGACGAATTGCTGTGGTGTAATCTGCTTACCAAACAGTGCTGCAATGAGATCGTGATGCAGTTCAGCCACATTCGGGCTAGCCTGAGTATCAAAGTAGGTTGTTACATTGGAAGCCTCACTCAAATCCTTCAAAATCTCCACATACATAGGGTCCAGCTTTTGGTCTGTCGTATCTACCTTTGTTGCTGGGATCACACCTGCATCCGTAACCGATTTTTTGCCCCATTCTTTTACAAGAAAGGCTGCAAAATCCTTCGCTTGCTCTTTTACCTGAGAATGATCCGCTACGAACAGACCTACACCCGGTCCGCCGACATAGCTGTTAATATCTGTACCTTTGCCACCCTCATAGAGTGGGAATTTGAAGTAACCGATTTTGTCTTTAAATTCCTTTGGTACATCTGGGCTTGTTGTATAATTCGGCAGCTCCCATGTTGCAGTCAAAAACATCGCTGCCTGCTCATTCATAAAGTAGCCTTTTGCTTCATCGTTGGATAGTCCACTGTTACCTTTTTCAAACGTATTCATATCCACCAGATTCTGTACTTCTGTTGCCGCTTGCAAAATAGCCGGATCATTAAAGCTGCGTTTGCCCTTGATCACATCCGTCAGAATCGTTGGCCCACCAATACGATCTGCCAGATACATGAACCAGAACGAACCCGGCCATCCTTCTTTGTTACCGACTGCTGCCGGAATGACTTTGTTTTGATTTAAAGTATTTACGATATTTTTGAATTCTGTATACGTTTTAGGTACCTGGAGATTGTATTTCTTAAAAATTTCCTTATTGTAGAAAATGTAAGAAATATTCAGCTCCAGCGGCATGCCGTATGTTTTGCCATCAATGGCGTACGATTCTTTTACACCGGGGATAAAAGCATCCTTCAGATTGGCATCAATCACATCATCCAAAGGCGTAAACAGCTGACCTTCTACATAAGGCTTGAGGAAGCCGTCCGACCAAGTCATACCGACATCAGGCAATTCGTTGGACGATGCCAGCACCTTCAGCTTTTCACGATACTGATCATTACCGAGAATTTCTGTCTGAATCTTCACATCGGGATGCTGTTTTTCATAATCCTGAATAATATCGTTCACGATCGTATACTGAGCCTTCGAGCTACCTTCTGGCCACAGATGCATAAACTTGATAACCGTTTGCCCGCCACTCGCTGCATTACTGCTACCTCCATCACTAGCAGAAGAACCACAACCTGAGAGAGCAAAAGACATCATAAGCAATAGAGTTAACATAATGGGAAGCGCTTTCTTTTTTGACAATGAAACTACCTCCTTTGTGGGTTCATAGCCGATTGACTATAGTTCAAGTCTAGCAGTTGGATCTATTCCACATAAGGCAACAGCCATTGGTAAAAATTCTCTTTTCTTTGGACAATTGGAATATACTCCAATACTCCAATACTCCAATACTCCAATACTCCAATACTCCAATACTCCAATACTCCAATACTCCAATACTCCAATACTCCAATACTCCAATACTCCAATACTCCAATACTCCAATACTCCAATACTGAACAAGTATACGAAGGCGTACAGCATATGCAAGGTTCTATTTAGCGCACCGATTTACGATAGGTACTCGGTGTCATACCTTCCAGCTCCTTGAAAATTTTAATAAAATACTTCGCTGTCCGATACCCTGACTGCTCCGCAATATCCCCTACCGACAAGCTTGTAGAAATAAGCAGTTCCTTGGCACGCTGAATACGCTGACGAGTCACATATTCACTGAACGTAAGCTCCACCTGCTCCTTAAATAGCACGCTCAAATAGCTAGGATTTAGATGAATATAATCAGCCAACTCCTTCAAGCTCAGCTCTTCCTGCAAATGAGTGTCAATATAGTGCATCGCTTCCCGAATACGCTCGCCAGCAGTCTGACTTTTCTCGTTAACCTGAACAAGCTTGTCATCGACCACCTTTTCAATAATTGTGGCACGCATCTGCTTCGCCTCTACCCCTAATGCCACGTCTACCGCTTCGATCAGATCAGCTTTACTAATCGGCTTGAGCAAATAATTCACAACACCAAGCCGAATCGCCTCCTGAGCATAAGCGAATTCTGAATACGCTGATATTAAAATAACAACCGGCGATTGTCCCTGTGCTCGAATCTGTTGCAACATCGATAGTCCATTCATTTCTGGCATCCGAATATCCGTTAACAACACATGCACTTGTTGCCGTTTAAAAATACCAAGCGCCTCTTCTCCATTCTCCGCCATCATCACCTGATACTGCCCTTCACACCACTGATCCAGCACCTTTTTCAACCCTTGCCGTGTACGCGGCTCATCATCCACAATTAAAATCGTTTTACTGTACATGCGATGCCTCCTTTTAATAATCAAACTGTTCCTCATGCCCGCACAATGATCTTCCTAGCAATTGAGCATACAAGTGAACATAATCTATAGCACTTCTAGTAGCTTTAATCGCTTTATTGTTTCTAGCGCTTATAGTGCTTGTAGTGCTTGTAGCGCTTTTAGTGCTTCTAATATCTTTAGTTTCTATAACACCCTTAACCATGCCGAACGTCAGCCATATGAAACGGAATCTCAATCACAATGCGTGTTCCTTCATCCAGTTTACTTTCGATATGAATACGCGACTCTTCCCGCTCTGGAAAATACAAATGCAGCCGCTGATACACGTTCGATAAAGCAATACCGTTCCCGCTCGATTCTCCACCTGCCACTTGTCCACGACTCTCGCCACCATTAGCAAACGTAGATATTCCGCCCTCTTTCATCGACCGCTGCACCAAGTCAAGCATGTCCTGCGTCATGCCCGGACCATCATCCTGAACAACAATGTGGAGCTGCCTTTGCTGTGCATCCACTTGGGCAGAAATCGTAATCGTACAATCCCCTTTCTTGTTACCTGCTCCATGCAGAATCGCATTTTCCACTAATGGCTGAATAAGCAAACGTGGAATACGAACCTGCGACGCTTCGTTGGATAAAGATATACGGTAATGCAGACGTTCGCCAAACCGCATTTTCATAATTTCCATATAATTATCAATATGCCGAATCTCCTCGCGCAGCAGCACCCATTCATCGTCACTTTGTCTAGTGATCGTATAGCGAAACAAATTGGACATCGCCACGACCTGCTCTGCAAGCTCTTCCTGATCCTTTTCCTCTAATGACCAACGTAGCGCATCCAGCGCGTTGAACAAAAAGTGCGGATTGATCTGTGCTTGTAATGCCTTTAGCTCACTACGGTTCCGAGTAATCTCCTTTTCATACACCATTTTGATCAAATGGTTTGTTTCTTTCACTAGCTGGTTGTACGTACTGTTCAATTCATTGATTTCATTCACCGTATGGATTTTGGGGTTGAGTGTCATCGGTCCAGCAATAGCTTGCTGCATCGTATGCGTTAATCGAAGAATCGGTTTTGTAATAAGTGTGGACAGAAAATAGGAGCAGATAAAATAAATCACAATTCCAATCACACCCGCATATACAATCCCGTTACGCAACACATGTACGCTTTCGTATAAAGCGCTTACAGGAGTCAAAATCAAAACCGTCCATCCTGTAATCGTAGACTGCTGCCTCGCCATGATGTATTGCTGTCCATCCAATGCTACAATCGGCATTTGCTGTGGGTGATCCAAGATCGCAGTAAGCGAGCCTTTATAATTGGAATTGATCGTTTCCAAATCTTGACCTAATAAAATGGAATATTGATCTGCCGCACTCGCCAGCTGCTGGTTCGCAAACTGGAAATAATATCGATACATGCTAACCAACAAATATCCACCTGTCGTATAATGCTCTTCCATCAAGTTCACTCGCCGAATTGCTAGAAAATAATTCTTATCCGTCGGATCATCCCCGATCCATACCAATCGACCGCCAGCATGATCAGCTTTAGCGATCCATTCATCTGTAATGCGTCCAGATAAACTTGCTCCATCCAGCGGCAATATACGCTCTGACTCCTTCGTATACAGTTCAAAGGACGAAATGCCGTCCGAATTCGCCTGAATTGTATTCACAATCCCTTTCAATTCCTGCCGATCTTTAAAAGAAACATCATTATGGTAATACTTACGCTGCAACACATTTTGTACATTTTTATTCGTCGTCACAAGCTTAGAGACCATATTAACCTGTTCATATAACGATTCAAAACGCCCATTTGCCTCTACCGCCACCTGCTGAATCTGATGCTCCGTATTCGCCTGTAACATCGAGGAAATCGGTCGAAACGTCATCACGCTAACGACCAGCAAAACAATGACCATCACCGATAAAAATACAAACAGCACCTGATTACGCAGCGTATTCCATTTTCTCAATGCTTGTAGCATACTCATCGCCCTTCTTCTTGTTTGCCTTCTCCCATTCTAATCGTTGTCGAAATCCTTTTTAAGCATTTTATGTAATATACAATTAAAGGTAAGAATAGCAGAAAACCACACAATAGAACATAGACATGTTAGAGCATACACACCTCTTAGAACATACACATTAGAATACACAGATTAGAACAGAGAGACTAGAATGACACATCTTATCTGTTATACCAAACTGAAAGATTAAAAAACAACATAAAAAAGACACGACCTATGCAGATCGTGTCTTTACTTCTCGCTTGGCAACGTCCTACTCTCCCAGGACCCTGCGGTCCAAGTACCATCGGCGCTGGAGGGCTTAACGGTCGTGTTCGGGATGGGTACGTGTGGAACCCCTCCGCCATCATCACCAAACGTGCAGGTATGTTCATCACCTGAAAACTGAATCCGAAACGAATCATCGCGTGTTTAGAATCTTGGATAAGCCCTCGACCGATTAGTATTGGTCAGCTCCATGCATTGCTGCACTTCCACCCCCAACCTATCAACCTCGTCGTCTTCAAGGGGTCTTACATACTGGGAAATCTCATCTTG